>NZ_JBSHCV010000024.1:0-38384 GCF_053615975.1 Dietzia sp. NPDC055877
GAGGCCAGCCACCGGTCACCCGACTGACCAACCTCCCTGGACATCACAGCTAGCCCCGCCCGGTCACCTCGTCGTCGTTCATGGTGCGGGCCATCGCGGCGGCGGGGATGACAGCCCCGGCGAGGAACAGGATGATGCCGAGCCCGCCCATCATGTAGGCCAGACGGTGGCCGTCCCCGAGCTCCAGGCTCGAGCCGAAGATCAGGATGAGCGAGATCGCGAATAGACCGCCCGTCACCAGGTTGAGCGCCCGGGACCGGGCCTCGAGCAGGGTGGCCGTCTCGAACTCGTCCAGGTAGCGGGCGGGCGCGGTGTCCTTGGAGTCGATCGTCACCCTGAGCATCGTCCAGACGGTGCAGATCACCACGGTCATGGGCAGCCAGGCCAGGATGATCGGGAACCAGAAGTAGCCGGCCACCGCGATCGCGGCCATGATGCCCAGGCTCGCCCAGTTGAGACGGACGAGGAGCCGCCGGCGGGCCGCATTCCGCCAGCCGGGCAGGCTCACCTCGGTGCGCTCCAGGTTCTTCTCGTACCGCCGCTCCGCGGCGGTCAGGGTGTCGGGGGACGGGCTGTCGGAGGTCGGGTTGTCGGGAGTGTGCGTGGTCATCACGAGTCCTCTCGGTCGCGGCGGTACATCTCTGCGGACATCGGGCGGAACTCCTCGCGGGAGAACACGGCCTCGACCGGGAGGTCGAACACCTCGCAGATGCGAAAGGCGAGGTCGAGGCTCGGGTAGTGGTCGCCGCGCTCCAGTGCGCCCACGGTCTGTGGGTTCACCGAGATCTGCTCGGCGAGTGCTGCGCGGCTCAGTCTGTGTTCCGCACGCAGCACGGCGATCCTGTTGAAGATGGGGAGCTTCTCTCCCCGTCGCACTGGACTCATGGAACCAAGTGTTGGGAAAACACAACGATTTGTCAATAGGTCGTTCCGAGTAGGCTGGGTCACATGAGTACCGCGAACGTCCAGGACATCGAATTCACCACCATCGACGGGGGGCAGGCCTCCATGGCCGACTACGCGGGCCACGCGGTCCTCGTGGTCAACGTGGCAAGCGAGTGTGGCCTCACCCCGCAGTACGAGGGGCTGCAGGAACTCGCCGACGACTTTCAGGACCGGGGCTTCTTCGTCCTCGGCTTCCCGTGCAACCAGTTCATGGGGCAGGAGCCGGGCGACGAGGCCGCCATCAAGGACTTCACCTCCGGTAAGTACGGGATCACCTTCCCGCTCTCGGCCAAGGTCGACGTCAACGGCGACGCCCGGCACCCGCTGTACGCCGAGCTGACCAAGGTCGCGGACGCCGATGGCGAGGCGGGCGACGTGCAGTGGAACTTCGAGAAGTTCCTCGTCTCGCCCGAGGGGGAGGTCGTGGGCCGCTTCCGGCCCAAGGTCGAGCCCGGCGCGCCGGAACTGGTCGACGCCATCGAGGAGCAGCTCCCGATCTGAGCTGACCTGCCGCCGGCCCGCCACTCCCGCAGATGGGCGCGGATGCGAGGCCGGGCGTCGGCCCGCGTGATCGGCCCGGTCATCGGACGTACACCTCGTCGTCGTCGTCCCGTCATCCCGGACTGTCACCATGCGGCCATGACACCGCGCCTTGTCGTCTCCCTCTCCGGCCTCCGTGACTCCACGCTCGACGGTGCCGTCGACCTGGTCGGCGAGCTGGAGCGCCGGTCCGTGCCGGTCTCGCTCCTCGTCGCGCCGCGGCGCGGCCACGAGTACCGGCTCGCCGACGACCGGGGCACCCAGGACTGGCTGCGGCACCGCCGACAGCAGGGGGATGCGATCGTGCTCGGCGGTTACGACGACGCCGCCACCAGGATCCGCCGCCCCGAATTCGCCTCCATCGGGCCCTCGGAGGCCACCGTGCGGCTCACCGCCGCAGACCGGCTCATGGCCGACCTGGGTCTGCGGACACGGGCCTTCGCGCCGCCGCGTTGGAACGCCTCCCCGGGCTGTCTCCAGGCGCTGCCCGCCGTCGGCTTCCGCGTCTGCGCCGACCTGGGCGGCATCCACGACCTCGTCCGCGGTTCCACGGACCGGGGCCGCGCGCTGTCGATCGGAGAGGGGTTCGTCGCCGACGGCTGGTGGTGCCGGGCGCTCGTCGCCGCCGCGGGGCGCACCGCCGCATCCGGGGGCCTCGTCCGGCTCAACGTCTCGGCCAAGCAGTTGCACCGCAGCGCACCCCGCCAGGCGCTGCTCGACGCCGTCGACCTGGTGGTCGACAAGTACGACGCCCGCCTCGCTCGCTACGAGTGGTCGCCCGTCGCGCTGGCGGGCGCCGCCTGACGCGTTCGGAGGAGAGGGCGCCGACGGGTAGGATCATCGGCGAGCCCCGGTTCGTCCGGGACCATGCCGAGTACCAGCCCGAACGAGGAGTTCCCACCGTGGCCCGAGTTGTCGTCGAAGTCATGCCCAAGGCCGAGATCCTCGATCCGCAGGGTCAGGCCATCCACCGCGCGCTGGGTCGCCTCGGCCACGGTGGTGTCACCGACGTGCGACAGGGCAAGCGGTTCGAGCTCGAGGTGTCCCAGGATGTGACCGATGCGGAGCTCGAGGAGATCGCCTCGTCGCTGCTCGCCAACACCGTGATCGAGGACTGGAAGGTCGTCCGCGCCGAGGTTCTGGCGTGACCGCCCGGATCGGGGTCATCACCTTCCCCGGCACCCTCGACGATGTCGACGCCACACGCGCCGTGACCCGCTCCGGCGCCGAGGCCGTCTCCCTCTGGCACGCCGACGCCGACCTGAAGGGCGTCGACGCCGTGGTGGTCCCCGGCGGGTTCTCCTACGGCGACTACCTGCGCTGCGGCGCGATCGCCTCGATGGCCCCCGTCATGGGCGAGGTCATCTCCGCGGCGCAGGGCGGTATGCCCGTGCTCGGCATCTGCAACGGCTTCCAGATCCTCTGCGAGGCCGGCCTGCTGCCCGGCGCGCTGGGCCGTAACCGCGACATGCACTTCATCTGCCGCGACGAGTGGCTGCGCGTCGAGAACTCCGACACCGCCTGGACCTCACGCTACGACTCCGGCGCCGAGATCCTCATCCCGCTCAAGTCCGGTGAGGGTCGCTACATGGCCTCCGCGGAGACCATCGAGCAGCTCGAGGGTGACGGGCGCGTCGTGTTCCGCTTCGCGGGCGAGGCGCCCAACGGCTCCACCAACAACATCGCCGGAATCGCCTCCGGGAACGGGCGCGTGGTGGGGCTCATGCCGCACCCCGAGCACGCGATTGACGCGCTGACCGGGCCGTCCGACGACGGGCTGGGCCTGTTTCTGTCGGTGCTGGATTCGGTCGTCAGGGCGTAGTTCGCCTCGTGCCGTACGCATCCCTAAGGGCCCGCCGGGATCTCTCCCGGCGGGCCCTTAGGCTCGACTGGTAACCCAGGCGCTCCGCCTGGCCCCCGGTCCCCGGCGACACCGCTCAAACCGCCGGATGCGGTAGAACCGTAGGATGAGCGATTCCACCAGCCAGCCCACGTCTCAGCCGGCGTCCCAGCCCGCCTCACCAGCTAAGGCCGACCGCCCTTTCGACATCGTGTTGTACGGCGCGACCGGGTTCACCGGCGGCCTGGTGGCCGAGTACCTGCTGCGGAACATGCCCGAGGGTGGCTCGTGGGCCGTCGCCGGGCGCAACCGCACCAAGCTCGATGCGGTGGTCGCGCAGTTGGCCGCACAGTCGCCGGAGGTGCCCGCTCCCGGCGTCGTGGTGGCCGACACCGACGACCCGGCCTCGCTCGCCGAGATGGCGCGGTCGACACGCGTGATCATCACGACGGTGGGGCCGTACCTCGCGCACGGCGAGCCCCTGGTGGCCGCGTGCGCTGAAGCGGGCACCGACTACGTGGACCTGACCGGCGAGCCCGAGTTCGTCGACCGCATGTACCTCACCTACAACGACGCGGCAAAGGCCTCCGGCGCCCGCATCGTCCACGCCTGCGGATTCGACTCCGTCCCGCACGACCTCGGCGTCTTTTACACGATGAAGCAGGTTCCGGAGGACGTGCCCGCGGTGGTCTACGGGGCGGTCCACGCCGACGCGCAGTTCTCGGGCGGCACCTTCCACTCGGCGATCGGACAGTTCGCCCGCCTGCGGGAGGCGGCCAAGGCTGCAAAGCAGCGACGCCAGAAGGAGGGCAAGGTGCCCGGCCGTCGGATCAAGTCGATCCAGGGCAAGCCCCACCGCGACGAGGTGCTGGACCGTTTCCTGGTGCCGCTGCCCACGATCGACCCGCAGATAGTCCTGCGTTCCGCCGCCGCGCTGGACAGCTACGGCCCGGACTTCACCTACTCGCACTACGCCTCCGTCGGCTCGCCGGTCACGGCCGTCGCCGGAATGGTCGGGGTCGGCGCGGTGGCGCTCGGCTCGCAGGTCGGGCCCATCCGCTCGCAGATCCTCCGCCGGATCGAGCGGGGCGCCGGGCCGAGCGAGTCGCGCCGTGCCCGGTCCTCGTTCGACGTCACGTTCGTCGCGCTGGCGGGCGGCCGTCGGGTCGTCACGCGGGTCTCCGGCGGCGACCCCGGATACACCGAGACGTCGATGATGCTCGCCGAGTCCGGTCTGTGCCTGGCATTCGACGATCTGCCGGCGCTGTCGGGGCAGCTCACCACCGCGCAGGCGATGGGAGACGCCCTGCTGGGGCGGGTCGAGCGCGGTGGCCTGACGTTCGAGGTCCTCTCGTCGTAGCGGCACCGGCAGCCCCGAGGCGGGCGTGGATTCGCCGGCCCGGGAAAGCCGACTAGACTCTGCCGCGTGACCACTCCTGTCGATTCCACCGCGAACGCCGCAGCCACCCCCGACCTGGAGCAGCCCTGGGCCGAGCTCGGTCTCAAGGAGGACGAGTACGCCCGCATCAGGGAGATCCTCGGCCGGCGCCCCACGGACGCAGAGCTTGCCGTGTACTCCGTCATGTGGTCGGAGCACTGCTCCTACAAGTCGTCGAAGGTGCATTTGCGCTACTTCGGTGAGACCACCACGGACGAGATGCGCTCCTCGATGCTCGCGGGTATCGGCGAGAACGCCGGTGTGGTGGATATCGGCGACGGCTGGGCCGTGACATTCAAGGTCGAGTCGCACAACAGCCCCTCGTACATCGAGCCGTACCAGGGCGCCGCGACCGGCGTCGGCGGCATCGTCCGCGACATCATGGCGATGGGCGCGCGCCCGGTCGCCGTGATGGACCAGTTGCGCTTCGGACCGGCGGACGCGGACGACACGCACCGCGTTCTCCCCGGTGTGGTCGCGGGCATCGGTGGCTACGGCAACTGCCTGGGCCTGCCCAACATCGGCGGCGAGACGGTCTTCGACAAGTCCTACGCCGGCAATCCGCTCGTCAACGCGCTGTGCGCCGGCGTCATGCGGGTCGAGGACCTGCACCTGGCGTTCGCGTCCGGCACCGGCAACCGCATCATCCTGTTCGGTGCCCGCACCGGCCTCGACGGCATCGGTGGCGTCTCGGTCCTCGCGTCGGAGAGCTTCGACGTGGACGACAACGGCGACCCGGTCAAGCCCCGCAAGCTGCCCAGCGTGCAGGTGGGCGACCCGTTCGCGGAGAAGGTGCTCATCGAGTGCTGCCTCGAGCTGTACCGCGAGAAGCTCGTGGTGGGCATCCAGGACCTCGGCGGCGCCGGCCTGGCCTGCGCCACGTCCGAGTTGGCTGCGGCCGGTGACGGCGGCATGCACATCGTGCTGGACAACGTCCCGCTGCGCGCCGAGGGCATGACCGCGGCCGAGATCCTGTCGAGTGAGTCGCAGGAGCGCATGTGCGCCGTGGTGGCGCCGGAGAACGTCGAGGCGTTCATGGAGGTGTGCCGCCGCTGGGACGTGCTGGCCAGCGACATCGGCGAGGTCACGGACGGCGACCGCCTGACCATCGAGTTCAAGGGTGAGACCGTTCTGGACGCCCCGCCGGAGACCATCGCCGACGAGGGCCCGGTCTACGAGCGGCCCGTCGAGCGCCCGTCGGCCCAGGACGCGCTGCAGGCCGACACGACGGCGAAACTCACACGGCCGGCCACCGGCGAGGAGCTCCGCCAGACCCTGCTCGACATGGTCGCCAGCCCGGCACTGTGCTCGCGTGACTTCATCACCGATCAGTACGACCGCTACGTGCGCGGCAACACGATCCTCGCGGAGGACGCCGACGGCGGCGTCCTGCGGATCGACGAGGAGTCCGGTCGCGGCATCGCGCTGTCAACCGACGCTTCCGGCCGCTACACCCAGCTCGACCCGTACACCGGCGCGCAGTTGGCGCTGGCGGAGGCCTACCGCAACGTGGCCGTCACCGGCGCGAGTCCGGTGGCCGTCACCAACTGCCTCAACTTCGGTTCCCCCGAGGACCCGGGCGTGATGTGGCAGTTCCGGGAGGCCGTCCACGGGCTGGCCGACGGCTGTGCCGAGCTCGGCATCCCGGTCACCGGCGGCAACGTCTCGTTCTACAACCAGACCGGCACCACACCGATCCTGCCGACCCCCGTCGTGGGTGTCCTCGGCGTGATCGACGACGTGGCCCGCCGCACGCCGACCGCGTTCGGCGAGACCCCCGGCGAGAGCGTCTACCTGCTGGGTGAGACCCGCGACGAGCTGGACGGGTCGATCTGGTCGCAGGTCGCGCACGGCCACCTCGGCGGCATGCCCCCGAAGGTCGACCTCACCTGGGAGGCCACGCTCGCGCGCATCCTGGCCACCGCCTCCAAGGACGGGCTCATTTCCAGTGCCCACGACCTGTCCGAGGGCGGGCTCGCCCAGGCGCTCGTCGAGTCGGCGCTGGCGGGGGAGTGCGGACTGCGGGTCGTGCTGCCCGCGGACGCTGACCCGTTCGTGTGGCTGTTCTCCGAGTCGTCCGGTCGTGTGATCGTCTCGGTGCCCCGCGGCGAGGAAATCCGCTTCCAGCAGATGCTCACCGCGCAGAACATCCCGCACACCCGTATCGGCGTCACCGACACCGACTCGGGCACCTTCGAGGTGCAGGACCAGTTCTCCCTGAGCACCGACGAGTTGCGCGCCGCGCACGAGGGGACCCTGCCGGCGCTGTTCGGCGTCGACCAGGTCTGACCCGGCCTCGCCGGGCCGGAGTCTGAGCCGGACCCGGGCCGGGGCCGGGTCGGAACCTGTGAAGGGGGCGGCGCTGTGCTGAATCTGCGCAGGCGGGAGAAGACGCTCGCCGTGGTGCTCGCCGGCACCGCGGGGTTCGTCGACGCCGTCGGCTTCCTCGAGGTCGGCGGCTTCTTCGTGTCGTTCATGAGCGGCAACTCCACCCGCATGGTGGTGGGCCTCGCCGAGGGCGATCTCGGGGGCGCGGGCATCGCCGCGGTGGTGCTCGTGTCGTTCTTCCTCGGCGCGGTTGGCGGGGCGCTGGTCACCCGCCGCCGCAACCTCGACGATCGCCCGGCCGTGCTGACCCTCGTCTCGGCGCTCCTGCTCATCGCCCTGGCTCTGCAACTGACCACCTCGGCCGCGCTCCTCGCCGTGCCCGTGGGGATCGCGGTGGTCGCCGCGGCGATGGGGTCCATGAACTCGGTGTTCCATACCCGCGGCGAGGTCTCACTCGGGGTCACCTATATGACGGGAGCGGTGGTCAAGTCCGCCCACCGGCTGGTCGACGCACTGTTCGGTGGATCCTGGGCGCCGTACCGGCAGCAGGTCGCGTTGTGGTCGGCGCTCGTCATCGGTGGCGTCCTGGGCGCGCTGCTACAGGTGTATATCGGGGTCGGCGCGCTGGGCGTGGCCGCGCTGGTCGTGCTCGGCACGCTGGCCACGACCGTGTTGGTGCGCAGGCGCGAGTGGCGCGCCCCGTGAGGGCGCCCGGCCGCCCGGTGGGGGTCAACCGCGTGGACGGCGTTGTCGTCGTCGCTCGTCTCCCCGCCTCGGCGCCGCACCGCCGCGCGCCGCGGACCTGAGCCGGGCCGCACGGTAGGCCTCGCGCGCGTCGAGGCCCCGCACCACCTCGTCGATCATCGGCCGCACGAACCGCGTGTGGTGCGCCGGGTCGGACGCCGCCGCGGCGGCCAGGTTGAGCGCGGAGAACGCCGCCAGCGTCAACGCCACGCGCACCAGCGTGACGGAGAACGGCAGACCGAGCAGCAGGCCGTCGGGGTTGTCGCCGGCCCCGGCCGTCCAGCGCGCCTCGGTGGCCTCCGGGACCGCGATCCACCCCAGGAAGACGAAGAACGCGAACACGAGCGCCGCGAACAGCGCCGCCTGGATGAGGGTCGCCAGCACCGGCACGATCAGCACGTTGACGCGCTCGGCCGGACGCAGCGGGGTGTCGGTGGACCACTGCTGCAGCTCGTGCCGGATGTCGTCGCGCGTGGTGATCCCCACCAGGAGGACGGTCAACGCGACCATCACACCGATGACCGCGAACGTGCGCGGCCACGACAGCGCCACCATCACCTGCCAGATCTCCGCGCTGAAGAACAGGAACAGCACCGCCAGCATGAGGATCGGCAGCACGCGCGCCACCATCGGCCCCATCGTGCCGAGCTCGCGCCGGACGCGCCGCGCGGACCAGCGCACCAGCGACCCCACGCCCGCGTAGGTGCCGACCAGGACCAGCGCGGCGGCGAGGAGGGTGTCGCCGAGGGTGGGGCCGTCCTGGGAGGAGAAGACGACGACGGGGACGACGACGAGGGCCAGCAGCGACCCGAGCCCGACCGCGAAGGCGGTCGCCCGGGGAACGCGCCGGGCGACCTTCCCCGTGAGCCATCCCAGGACGGGGGCGGCCACCGCGAGCGCGATCGCCAGAGCGAGGAGTTCGATGATCGGCTCCGAGGCGGCGAACAGGTCGGGCCGGGTGGGGTCGTCGTCGATGCCGAACTCGTCGAGGAACGCGACGGCCAGATCGTTGGAGCGGTCGAGCGCGGCGACGGCCGTACCGAATACCGCGAGCCCGGCGGCGAACCCGGCGCAGCGGGGCAGGAGGTCGCGAAGCCGCGCGGACGGGGCGATCATCAGCGGCAGGCCCAGCGCGCGGAGGTGGTCCTCGTGGGCGCGCGGCCTGCTCGCGGGGGTCGGCACGGGGGTCGGCACAGGGGCCGGCTCGGGGGAGGGGGCGGACGCGGGCACGAGGTCAGTCTCGCAGCGATCGCGATGTCCCGGGCGTGGACCGCGGACTATCGTCGAGCCATGTCCACCAGTGAGCGCGCGGGGTCGGCCGCGCCACCGGCCCAGCCACCGGCCGCGCCGCAGGCCGCCCCGCCTGCAGCCCCGCCGAGCGGCGTGGCGACCCCGGCCGGTCGCCGCGACCTCACGTCCCGCCCCACTTCGCCGCCGGTGTACGTGAGCCTGCCGTCCAAGATCCGCGACGACGCGGTACGGCGGCCGCTGCCCGGCCAGCTGGTCGACACGGTGTACTTCATCTTCGCCACGGTGGCGGCGGTGTGGCTGGCGTGGCGGCTGATGGACGATGCCTGGCACCGGACCTGGTGGAGCGTGACTCTGCTGGTGCCGTTCTGGCTGCTGGTGGCGTACCTGGTGCTGCCGCGGTTGCAGACGCTGCTGACGTCGGTCTACGTGCCGGGCTACTTCATCGCCCGGACCCGCACTTCGGACGGACTGCTGGGCGACCCGGTCAACCTCGCGGTCGACGGCACCGCCCGCCAGATCCACGAGGCGATGACCGCCTGCGGCTGGGTGTTGGCCGACGACGTCACGCTCCGCTCCTCATGGGGGATCATCGCCTCCTCGGTGTTCCGGCGGTCCTACCCGGCCGCGCCGGTGAGCCCGCTGCGGCTCTTCGGGCGCCGACAGTGCCTGGCCTACCAGCAGGAGGTCGAGGGCAACGCCGCGCAGCGTCACCACGTGCGGTTCTGGCGCTGCCCCGACGGATGGCTGCTGCCGGGCGGGCACCGCGTCCAGTGGCTCGGCGCCGGCACGTATGACCGCGCGGTGGGGTTGTCGCTGTTCACGCTGCAGGTCACGCACAAGATCGACGCCGACATCGACGTGGAACGCGACTACATCGTCGACTCGATCCTCTACAACGTGCCCGAGTCGACGGTGCGCGTACTGGAGAACTTCTCCACCGGCTACCACCACCGCAACGGGGGCGGCGACCAGATCCACACCGACGGCGACCTGCCGGTGATCGACCTGGGCGCGGTCGAGGTGGCGGAGGCCTCGGCGGCCGAGCTGCCGGCCGAGGTGGTGCGCGCCGCGCGCGGTTACGACGATCCGCAGGCCGAGGGCGGCGTGGCCTCGGGGGACGCCGACCGGCCCGCCGACGACACCCCGCCCGACCCCGGCCACCTGCCCCGGCCGGCCGCGTTGACCGCCGCAGTCGCGCTGGTCGCGGCGTCCGTCGTGATCCTGTTGATCCTCGCGATCCGCGACCTGGTCGACGGCGTGGACCTCGACGAGTTCGCGGGCCTGGAGCAGTCCGAGGTGGTGCCGGCGATGATCGCGCTGGCGGTGTTCATCGGGGCGGTCTACGGCGCGATGGGCGTGCTGGCGGTGCTGACCTATCTGGGGTACGCCCGGCCGCGCGTGTGGCTGCTGGCGATGGCCGCGGTCAGCACGGTCTCCACCGAGTACGGGCGCCTGACCACGGAGGCCGAGACCGACACCTTCCTGGGCGGCTACCCCGCGCTGGCGGTTAACGTGCTCATCATGCTGTTGTTGACCAGCGCGGCCACCCGGACGTGGAGTCGCCGCACCGCGCGGGACCGGCGGGAGCACCGACTCGGCGAGCGGAGCGGGGCCCCGGAGTGAGCCGCGCCCCCGATGCCGCGCAGGTGCGCGCGGCCGTCGAGGCGGTCCGCGAGTGGCTCGACGACGACGCCGCCGCCTCCGGTGACACCGCGGCCGTGCCCACGCCCGGTCGTTCGGCTCTCGCGGCTGCCGTCCGGGGGACGGTCGGCATTCTCGCGGCCGAGCTTCCCGGGCATGCGGTGGAGGTCCGTGTGCCGCCGTTCGCCGCCGCGCAGTGCGTGGAGGGGCCGCGGCACACGCGTGGCAGTCCGCCCAACGTGGTGGAGACCGACGCGCGCACGTGGCTTCTGCTCGCGACCGGCCGTCTCGACTGGGACACGGCCGTGGACTCGGGTCGGGTCCGGGCGTCGGGGACGCGCGCGTCCGCGGTAGCTGCGGGGTTGCCCGTCGTGCGGACGGCGTGAAGTAACTGACCCTCGGAAACGGAGGTCTCACCGGCGGGCTCCGGGGGCGTCGGGGGAGCGAAGTGCGCCGGGGACTTGGGGGGAGCGGGGTCGGTGTACGTAGACTTGGGCGGAACCGTCGGGGGTCGCCCGGGCGGGAATGCCCTGAAGCCGTGAGGGAGCGCCAGCAGGTGGAGAGTTCGTCAACACGTCCGGCACCGACCGGGTCACTCCGCCGCACCGGTGGCCGTAGCGCCGCCGTGGGGCTGGGCCTGCCGGATCCGTCCGCGCCCGGCCCGACCGGCCTACCGATCGACACCGAGCGCATCGGCCCCGTCGAGGAGTGCGGTGTCTTCGGTGTGTGGGCCCCGGGCGAGGACGTCGCCAAGCTCACCTATTACGGCCTGTACGCGCTGCAGCACCGGGGTCAGGAGGCCGCCGGTATCGCCGTGGCCGACGGCGAGCAGGTGCTGGTCTACAAAGATCTCGGCTTGGTCAGCCAGGTGTTCGACGAGAAGACCCTCGAGTCGATGCACGGCCACATCGCGGTGGGCCACTGTCGTTACTCGACGACCGGTGCGGCCACCTGGGACAACGCCCAGCCGATGTTCCGGCCCACGGTCGACGGCGGCTCGGTGGTGCTCGGCCACAACGGCAACCTGGTCAACACCGTCGAACTCAAGCGGCACGCCGAGTCGCTCGGCATCCGTGGTTACTCCGCGGACAGTGCACATTCCGACTCGGACATCGTCACCACACTGCTGGCGCACGAGGCGTACGACGGTGGGCTGGAGGAGGCGGCCGCGCGGCTGCTGCCCCGTCTGCGTGGCGCCTATTGCCTGACGTTCGCCGACGAGCACACCCTGTACGCGGCCCGCGACCCGCACGGTGTGCGGCCGCTGGTGCTCGGCCGGCTGGAGCGCGGCTGGGTGGTGGCATCGGAGACCTCCGCACTGGACATCGTGGGCGCCTCCTTCGTCCGCGACATCGAGCCGGGTGAGCTCATCGCGATCGACGGCGACGGGGTGCGCTCCCGCCGGATCGCCGAGGCCACGCCCAAAACGTGTGTGTTCGAGTACGTGTACCTGGCCCGGCCCGACTCGTGGATCAACGAGCGATCAGTCAACTCGGCGCGGGTGGAGATCGGACGTCGCCTGGCCGCCGAGCACCCGGTCGAGGCCGACCTGGTGATCCCGGTGCCCGAGTCCGGGACGCCGGCCGCGGTCGGATACGCCCAGGGCTCCGGCATCCCGTTCGGGCAGGGTCTGACCAAGAACGCCTACGTCGGGCGCACGTTCATCCAGCCCAGCCAGACCATCCGCCAGCTGGGTATCCGGCTCAAGCTCAACCCTCTGCGCGAGGTGATCCGCGGGCGCAAGCTCGTGGTGGTGGACGACTCGATCGTCCGCGGGAACACGCAGCGCGCGCTGATCCGGATGCTCCGCGAGGCGGGCGCGGCCGAGGTGCACGTGCGGATCGCGTCGCCGCCGGTGCGGTGGCCGTGCTTCTACGGCATCGACTTCGCCAGCCCGGCCGAGCTCATCGCCAACGGGGTGGACGTCACCGACGGCATGCTCGAGGGCGTCCGTCGGGCCATCGGCGCCGACAGCCTCGGCTACGTCTCCGTGGACGGGATGATCGAGGCCAGCGGGCAGCCGCGCGACGAGCTGTGCGCCGCCTGCTTCGACGGCCACTACCCGATCGCGCTGCCGGACGACTCACCCATGAGCGCCGCCGTGCGTGCGCTCGCCGCGGAGGTCGAGGACGAGCCCGAGAGCACGTCCCTGGCCACCGGATCCCCGGCCACCGGGCCCCACGACTTCCGGCTCCCGGCCCCGAACGACAGCCTGGACGTCGTCCGCCGACCCTGACCGGGCACCCGAGAAGGGGCCCACGAGGAGAAACACATGACCGAGAACTCTCACCTCCCCACGGGCGCGTCGTATGCCGCCGCCGGTGTCGACATCGACGCCGGTGAGCGCGCAGTCGAGATGTTCGCTCCCCACGCCAAGCGGGCGACCCGGCCGGAGGTGATGGGTGGTCTCGGAGGTTTCGCGGGGCTGTTCTCGCTGAAGAACACCTACCGTCAGCCGCTGCTGGCCTCCTCCACGGACGGTGTCGGCACCAAGATCGCCGTCGCCCAGGCGATGGACGTCCACAACACCGTCGGTATCGACCTGGTGGCCATGGTCGTGGACGACCTGGTGGTCTGCGGTGCCGAGCCGCTGTTCCTGCAGGACTACATCGCGATCGGCAAGGTCGTGCCCGAGCACGTCGCCGGTATCGTCGAGGGGATCGCCGAGGGCTGTGTCCGCGCCGGCTGCGCCCTGCTGGGTGGCGAGACCGCCGAGCACCCTGGCCTCATGGCCCCGGGCGAGTACGACATCTCGGCCACCGGCGTGGGCATCGTCGAGACCGACGAGATCCTCCAGGCGGACAACGTCAAGCCCGGCGACGTGATCGTCGGCATGGCCTCGTCGGGGCTGCACTCGAACGGTTACTCGCTGGCCCGCCACGTGCTGCTCGACCTGGCCCGTCTGCCGCTGGAGGGCCACGTCGAGGAGTTCGGCCGCACCCTGGGCGAGGAGCTCCTCGAGCCGACCCGCATCTACGCGCTCGACTGCCTCAGCCTCATCGCGGAGACCGACGTGCGCGTGTTCAGCCACGTCACCGGCGGAGGCCTGGCCGAAAACCTGGCCCGCGTCATGCCGCGCGGGCTCGTCGCCAGCCTCGACCGCGGGCGCTGGCCCGTGCCTCCCGTGTTCGGCACGATCGCCCACCACGGCCGCGTCGAGCAGGCCGAGATGGAGCGCACCTTCAACATGGGCGTCGGCATGGTGGCGGTCCTGCCCGCCGAGGACGTGGACCGCGCACAGGCCGTGCTGACGGCCCGCCACGTGGAGAACTGGGTGATCGGCCACGTCGAGAAGTCCGGCGACGACGCCGACGCCCCGCGCGTCATCCTCGAGGGCTCACACGCCCGCTTCTGACACCACCCGCGCCCGGCCCGGCGGCTCGCTGCCGACGGGGCGCGCACGTGCCCATCAGATTCCGACCCACCCACGCGGGGAGTCGGGGCCTGGTGGGCACGAGTCATTTGGCCGCACCCCGCCCCAGGGGGAGGTGTCTGCCGGGCGCAGACCGGCGGACGCCGGCCACCGCGCCACCGCGCCGGCGCGCGGCACAGCCTGAAGCCCTGCTCCGGGACGGAAGAGCGCACGCAGAGGGGCCGGGCATCATTCGCGTGATGCCCGGCCCCTCTGCGTAGTCGAGTGTGCGATCAGTACCTGGAGTCGCTGCCGGACCACGACCCGTATGGGTCGTCGTCCTCCTCCACTCGGGTGGACGACGGTCCTCCCGACAACTCCTGCTGAAGACGTTCAAGATCCGTCTGCGGAGTGTTGTACTTCAGTTCGCGAGCGACCTTGGTCTGCTTCGCCTTCGCGCGGCCTCGGCCCATTGACCTGACCCCCTCGGAAACGGTGCTGGGCCACCTCGGGGGTGCCCATCGCAAGTGTGAGTATCTGCCTGAGCACAGGATAGCGTGCCCGGCGCGGAATGTCCGCCCGGGTGTCGTGGGGTGAGCGAAATCGCGGTCGTCGGGGCCTGCGGCGGGGTCGACCAGGACGAGAAACGGGCGCGACCGAACGAGAAACCGGCGCCACCCCGAAGAGAAACCGGTGCGGGCCGAACGAGGAGCCGGCGCGGGCCGGACGAGAGACCGATGGGCCCGCCGTCGCGGCCGCACAGGAACGCGGTGGGCGAGCCCGCTAGGCCTGCCCTCGCAGGCGCTTGACGGCTTCGCGGCCGGCCTGAGGCCCGGTGTCCTGGGGGAAGGTGTCCGGGTCGATGGACGCGGCCACGCCGTCGATGTCCAGCTCGGCGTCGGCCGGCACGGCCCGCTTGAGCAGAGCCAGCGCGACCGGGCCGTCCTCGTGGTGCTGGACGACGGTGCCCACACGGCCGACCGGCCGCCCGCCGGCGCGGACCTCGGCGCCGGTCACCACCGAGTCGTCCCCGACGGACCCGTCCAACTGGAGCCGCACGAGCACGCGGGGCGAGCGTCCCAGGTTGTGGACGCGGGAGACGGTCTCCTGGCCGCGGTAGCAGCCCTTGTCCAGGTGGACGGCGCCCTGCTGGGTGACGGCACCGATCCAGCTGCTGACCTCGTGCGGGATGGTCTTCTCGTCGGTGTCCACGCCGAGCCGCCCCCGTAGCGGGGTGGTGCCCGCAACACGGAGAGCCTCGAAGGCCCACGAGCCCGCGGGCCGGGCCCCGGCGGCCACCGCGGCGTCGAACCATGCGGTCAGCCCCGAGCGGGGGACCACCAGATCGATCGCGCCGTTCAGCGGCCACGGCATCCGGCGGGCGATGCCCCCGCCGGGCAGGGCGACGCTGGCGTAGTCACCGACGGGCAGTGTCACGTCGGTGCCGTCCGCGGCGGTGAGGGCTTCCGGTAGGGATGTGCCGGCCAGGGTCAGCACGGCCATGTCGGCCTCGACGGGCGCGGCGTCGGCCCAGAACACCATCTTGGTGAGGAACTGCAGCAGTGGGCCGCCCCGGCCGCGCTCGGTGTCCACCACCACCGTGCCGTCCACGTCGGACAGCAGGGCGTGGTGCTCGACGCGCCCGTTGGCGTCGAGCACCAGCGTCTCGGCCCCCTCGCCGTCGGAGAGTTCGGACACATGCTGCGAGACGAACCCCTCGAGCCAGGTCAGCCGCTCGCCGCCGCTGATCGTCAGCGTGTCGCGATGGGACCGGTCGATGATCACCGCCCCCGCGTCCGCGGCCCGCTGCTCGCCGAGCGGGTCTCCGTAGTGGAAGGGGACTCCGACGTCGGGGGAGGCGCTGTCCGCATCCACCGCGCCGGGTCGGTCCAGAATCGGGCTCCGGTAGTCGCTTTCGATCCGGTCGGGCACAGCAGGGACGTTCACGATCGCGAGTCTACGTACCTCGTCGTATCGTTGCCGCCATGGGCACTGCAGCGGAGAGCACAGCGGATCAGCCGGACACGCGGCGGGTGGTCGTCCTCGTCGCGGGCGGACCGGACGGCAGACGCCCTCGCGTCCACCCATCGGACCAGCCGCTCCTGCTCGCCGACGACCTGGCGGCGGTCCGCGGGGACGGGTGTTTCGAGACGCTGCTGGTGGTGGGTGGTCGCCCGGCCAAACCGGAGCGCCACCTGGCGCGCCTGGGTCGTTCGTCGGCCGCGTTGGGCCTGACCGGGCCCTCCGACAAGGAGTGGCTCGCCGCCATCGACCTGGCCGCGCGCGAGTGGGGCGCGGGGTCGGAGGGGATGCTGCGGTTGGTGCTGTCGCGGGGCCCCGAGCGTGGCGGCGCGGAGACGGCCTACATCACGGTCGCGGCGGTGGGGCCGCAGGCGCGTCGGGCCCGCGCCGAGGGGATCGGCGTGACGGTGCTCAGCCGCGGCTATGCCTCCGACATCGGCGCGAGCGCCCCGTGGATGCTCCTGGGCTCCAAGACGCTGTCCTACGCGGCCAACATGGCGGCCCTGCGGCACGCGGCCGCCAACGGCTTCGAGGACGTGGTCTACGTGTCCTCCGACGGAGAGGTCCTCGAGGGGCCGCGCTCGACGGTGGTGATCGCCCGCGACGGCGAACTGCTCAGCCCGCCGCAGGAGATCGGCATCCTCGAGGGCACGACGCTGGGCGCGATGGCCGAGGTCGCCGGGCGGGAGGGGGTCACCGTCAGGCGCGAGCGGCTCCTGGTCGCCGATCTGCTCGCCGCAGACGCGGTGTGGTTGGTCTCGTCGGTGACGCTGGTGGCACGCGTGCGCCGGATCGACGACGTGGCCCTGCCCACCGCCGACCCCGGGATCGACGTGGCGGGGATGGTGGACCGGGCGGTCGGCCGCGCCTGAACCGACCGGCCCGCACATGGCTCCGGCTCTGCCCGGCCCGCGGTCAGTGACCGCGCAGGCCGGGCAGAGCCGGTATTGCTTGGTGCTCGTGTCAGCCGGCGACGCGGCTCAGGCGAGCCGACAACCGCGGGACGAGGCCTTTCTCGGGGTGGACGCGCTCTTCGACCCACCCGAGGTCCCCGCCCTCGACGATCCCGTAGATGCGCTTGGCGGCGCCCATGCGCGGGCCGGTGGGCGAGGACATGACGACGTCCGTCGACATCTCCCAAGCCGACTGCGTCAGCGGCTTGCCGTAGTACATCTCGATGACGCCGGAGGCGTGGGTCACGAGGAACTCGAGCTGGTCGTCCTCGGAGATCCGCCAGAAACCGGACTCGCGGTAGGCGGCCGCATCGACGGCGCCGCCCGAGTCGAAGGTCCAGGCGCGCGAGCTCCAGCTCAGGTAGTTCTCGCCGTCGTGCGAGACGATGACCTGCTGGCCGAAGCGGTGCTGGCCGCGGTCGGAGGTGTCCGCCTCGCCCTCGCCCTCCCACACGCCGACGAGCGGGAGCAGGGCGAGAAGACCCGGGTGTAGATCGGGGCCGAAACGCAGGTTCGCCGTGTCCTCGGCGACCGGCAGCTCGGAGAACGGCGCGATGTTGCGGCCGGCGGTCTGCTCGGACCGCTCGACAGCGGCGTCGACGGCGGCGTTTCCGGAACCGGGTACGACCTGCTGGCCCTCACCCTCGTCGGGGGCGGGCGACGTGGGGTCCTCGGCGTTGGTCATGCCGCTGTCCGTCACGACTCGTCGGTGACCGTGCGGTAGACGATGTAGCAGGTGGCCCACAGGATCATCAGCGAGCACAGGACGAGGAGGATTTCGAAGAAGAGCACCATGGCCCAATCCTAACCCCGGGCCCCGCCGGTCGGTGCCGGGGAGTCCCATAGTCCCGCGCGAGGGGGTGAGGGCCCGGCGCCGCCGGGGCGGCTCAGCTCAGCGAGATGCGGGCCTCGATCGCGTGGATGAGGCAGTCCTCGGCGGGCACGGTGAAGTCCTCCCGCACCCGGGCGGTGAGGCCGACCACGGTGACGATGGTGAATTCCGCGTGCACGATCCCCTCACGCCCCGGCGGGTCGACGGTGATCTCGATGTCCCGCAGCTCGCGGATGGTCGAGTACTGCAGATGCAGGTGCAGGTCCCACCGCAGGTGGGTGGCCCCGAAGCCGGTGCGGAGGCCGTTCTCGCGCCGCACGCAGTCCTCGGCGAAAGGGACCCGGAACGCGGCCGCCGGCAGCGTCAGCGCGGTGAGGTACGTCCGGACCGCGGCCTCCCGCTCCTCAGGGGAGTACGGGCCCGGGTGGTCGGGGATCGCGGGGGCGGTACCGCGACGCTGGTCGATGCCCACGAGCACAGCGGAGGCGACTGAGGCACCGACGGCGACAACGGCTGCGCGCCCGGCCATGCCGAGCGACCTGGAGATCAAGGACATGCCCTCGAGCCTAGTCACCCGGACCCACTCGCGGGAGGTCTCGCCGCTGACCGGCGGCGCGGGGGCGTCAGCGCTCGACGGGGACGCCGATGAGCGAGCCGTACTCGACCCAGCTGCCGTCGTAGTTGACGACGTTCTTCTGCCCCAGCAGTTCGTGCAGCACGAACCAGGTGTGGCTCGACCGCTCGCCGATGCGGCAGTATGCCACCACGCGCCGGTCCGGGTCCTCGATCAGGTCGGCGTAGATCTGCCGCAGCTCGGCGTCGGGCCGGAAGGTGCCGTCGCGGGTGACGGCCCGGTTCCACGGGATGCTCACCGCGCCGGGGATGTGCCCGCGCTGACGACCGCCCTCCTGCGGCAGCCCGGCCGGTGCGGAGAGGCGGCCGGTGAACTCGTCGACCGAGCGCACGTCCACCAGCGCGTCGCTGCCGAGCCCGGCCAGGACGTCGTCCCGGAACGCGCGGATCGACAGGTCCTGGGGATCGGCCACGTAGTCGGTGGCGGGCCGCTCCGGGAGCTCGTTCTCCAGCGGGAGGCCCTCGCGCTCCCATTTCATGCGGCCACCGTCGAGCAGTCGCACATCGGCGTGGCCGTAGAGCCGCAGGTACCAGTAGGCGTATGCGGCGAACCAGTTGTGGTTGCCGCCGTAGACCACGATCGTGTGGTCGCGGGAGATGCCGCGCTCGGACATCAGCTCGCCGAAGCGCTCGCGGTCCACCAGGTCGCGTGTGAACTCCTGCTGCAACTCGGTCCGCCAGTTCAGCGCGACGGCGCCGGGGATGTGGCCGTCGGAGTGATAAGCCGCCACGTCCTCGTCGACCTCGAGGAAGACCACCGAGTCGTCGGCCAGGCGCGAGGAGGCCCAGCGGGTGCTGACCAGTACGTCGTCGCGACTCATACGGGCGAGTCTAGAGGTCCCCGTGCACGAGGCTGTCGAGCGGCGGGGTGCCGGGCCCACCGGTGCCGGACGCCGTCAGGGTCCCGGCCTTGACCGTGAGGGTGTCCACCGGGACGCCCAGGGGCAGCAGGTCGGGGGCGAAGGTCAGCGCGACGCTGCGCATCGCGAGCTCGGGGTCCTGGTCGGGGACGCCGCCGGGCCCGGTCGCCGCGGCCACGGGGACGAGGTGGGCGCCGGAGGCGTCGACGACGAGGTCGACGAACGCCGAGACCCGTTCGCCCGACTCGATGAGCGTTCCCGTGACGCGGGCCCGGTGTTCGGTCCCGCCGGCGAGGCTGTGGTCGTCGGCGGCCCCGATGAGCACGTCGCGCATCCGCAGGGTCGGCGCGAGGGAGTCTCCGGTGATCTGCACGGAGACCTCCACCGACTCGGCGCTCAGGCCGGTGTCCGCCGATCGGGCGTCGGCGTCGTCGTCATCCCGGTCGTCTCCTCCAGGGCGGTCGGGGTCGGCCGCACCGTTGGTGTCGCCATCCACGTCGGGCACGTGGACATCGGTCGCGACCGCCTCGACGGCCACCGGCCCCAGCCCCGGGCGCTCGACGCCCTCCGCGCGGATCGACACCGAGGACAGCGTGTCCGGGCCTGACCAGCGCGAGAAGGGGCCACCCGTCATCACCGACGGCGGCCCCGCGCCCGGTAGATCGGGGGCAATACGGGCCGAGATCTCCGCCTCGAGACGGGACGCCAAGATCGAGTCGACCGTGAAGGCGCCCCCGGCGAGCACGGCCATGACCGCCAGCGCCGCGACGGCCATGCGAGGGATGCTCATGGGATTCAGGTCTACTCCATTCACGGAAACGCGGGTGTCGCTCGCTAGTATCATCCCGTTCCCCACGCGGAGAGGAAACGACATGGAAGTGGTGCTCCTCAGCGTGGAAGCAGACCCGGACGCCGTCGTGCCGTCGCTGCCCCTGCTGCCGCACACCGTGAGTGTGCTGCCGCCACAGGCCTCGTCGGTGGGCGAGTTGGCCGATGCGGCGCTCGTGTTGGTCGACGCGCGGACCGATCTGGCCGCGTCCCGGGCCCTGTGCAGGCTCCTGGCGGGCACGGGGGAGGTCGCGGTGGTCGCCGTGGTCACCGAGGGCGGTCTGATCGCGGTGAGCGGCGACTGGGGCCTCGACGACATCCTCCTGCCGACCACCGGCCCCGCGGAGGTCGACGCCCGGTTCCGTCTGGCGGCCGCGAGGCACACATCTCCCGACGATGACGGCTCCGGCCTCATCACCGTCGGCGAGCTGGTGATCGACGAGGAGACCTACGTCGCCCGTGTCAAGGGGCGGCCGCTCGACCTCACGTACAAGGAGTTCGAGCTTCTCAAGTTCCTGTGCCAGCGCCCCGGGCGCGTGTTCACCCGGGCGCAGCTTCTCCAGGAGGTCTGGGGCTACGACTTCTTCGGCGGCACCCGCACCGTCGACGTGCACGTGCGGCGGCTACGGGCCAAGCTCGGGCCGGATCACGAGTCCCTCATCGGCACTGTCCGTAACGTCGGGTACAAGGCGGTCCGGCCCACGGACCCCAGGGAAGACGGAGGGGACGCATGATCGTCGAGACGGCACCGGACGCGCTGGACGCCGAGCGGATCGAGGCGGTGGCACGCGCGGCCGAGGTGGCCGACGGCGTGGCGCCGCTCGGGGAACAACCCCTGCGCGCGTTGCACGGTGGTGCCGAGGCCCGCGCGGTGCGGCATCTCGTGGCGCGGGCCGGTGGTGCCGAGGGCGAGCCGGTCGGCTACGCGCAGATCGACGGGACCGGCGACGACGCGACCGTCGAGCTCGTGGTCCATCCCGACCATCGGCGGCAGGGGATCGGCGCGCAGCTCCTGCGCGCCGTCCTCGAACGCGAACCCGCCGCCGCCGTCTGGGCGCACGGCGACCTGCCCTCCGCGGTGGCTCTCGCGGGCTCGGTGGGACTGACACGCACGCGCGAGCTGCTCAAGATGCGGCGACGCGGCTCCGAGGGGCCGGCGCTGCCGGAGCGGCGGGCGGTGGAGGGTATCGAACTCGGCACGCTCGCCGAGGCGGTGTCGGAGGGCGGCGAGCGCTGGCCGGGCATGGACGCCCGTTCCGAGTTCCTGCGCGTCAACAACGCGGCCTTCCACTGGCACCCCGAGCAGGGCGGCTGGACGGCCGCGCAGCTCGACGAGCGGTTGGCCGTGGACTGGGTCGACACGGGGGCGGTGTTCCTCGCGGTCGACACCTCCGGCGGGCCGCGGCTGGCCGGGTTCCACTGGACCAAGACCGTCGCCGAGCCCGGTGAACCGGTGGAGGGCGAGGTCTACGTCGTGGCCGTCGACCCCGCGGACCAGGGGCGCGGCCTGGGTGGCGTGCTCACCTCGGTGGGCGTCGAGTACCTGGAGGGGCCCGCCGGTGCGGAGTCCGTCGTCCTCTATGTGGAGGGGGACAACCGTCCGGCGATCCGCACCTACGAGAGGCTCGGGTTCGGGGTCGAACACGTTGATGTGACCTATACCTCCCGTTGATTTCGGCTGGCTCTCCGTGAGGGATTCTCAGGAACGCCCCAGGTGGGGGTGCCAGTGGCGGTCGCCTCTGACCCAGGTGAACAGCCCCCACGCTGGCAGTTCATTCACCGTTCACCTGTATTCGCGGGGTTGTTCACGTCAGAGCCTTAGGTTCTCTCCCCGTCGGGGCGTTCGCCCGGCCCGACGACGCGACGAGAGTCGCCACGAACGAGCCCGGTGGGGAGCCCGCCGGACGAACCAAGGAGAATCTGTGGACTTCAAGCGCACCGGTGCCCTGCTCGGGCTCGCCGCCCTGACGACGGTCGGCCTCGCCGCCTGCTCCGACGACAACACCGGCGGCGGTGACGAGACGGCCGCCAAGGCTCTGCCCGGTGTCGAGTGCGGTGGCAAGGCGACCCTCAACGCGTCCGGCGCCTCGTCGCAGAACAACGCGATGACGATCTTCGCCAACTCCTACGCCCTGAGCTGTGACGGCCACACGCTCGACTACAACTCGAACGGCTCCGGCTCGGGCGTCAAGGAGTTCATCGGCGGCCAGACCGACTTCGGTGGCTCCGATTCCCCGCTCAAGGACGACGAGTACCTCGCCGCCGAGGAGCGTTGTGAGGGCCCGGCCTGGAACCTGCCGGCCGTCTTCGGCCCGATCGCGATCGCCTACAACCTCGACGGTGTCGACGTGGCGCTGTCCGCCGAGAACCTGGCCCGCATCTTCCAGGGCGAGATCACCAACTGGAACGACCCGGCCATCGCCGCGGAGAACGAGGGCGTCGAGCTCCCCGACCAGGAGATCACCGTGATCTTCCGCTCGGACGAGTCGGGCACCACCGACAACTTCCAGAAGTACCTCGAGGCCGCCGCCGGCGACGCCTGGAGCCACGAGGCCGGCAAGACCTTCAACGGTGGCGTGGGCGAGGGCGCCCGCGGCAACGAGGGCGTCTCCGCGGCCGTCGCGCAGACCCCGGGCACCATTACCTACACCGAGTGGTCCTACGCCAAGAGCCAGGACCTCGGCATGGTCAAGGTCATCACCCCGGCCGACGCCGAGGGTGTCGAGCTCAACGCCGAGACCGCCGGCACCACCATCGACTCGGCCAAGCTCCTGCACGAGGACTCGCACGACCTGGTCATCGACACCTCGTCGTTCTACGTCCCCGAGGTCGGGGGTGCGTACCCGATCATCATGCCGACCTATGAGATCGTGTGCTCGCACTACTCCGATCCCGAGACGGCCCTGGCCGTGAAGTCCTTCCTGAACGTGGCCGTGAACGAAGAGGTCCAGGGCCAGCTCGAGGCCGAGGGCTACATCCCGATCCCGGACGCGTTCCGCGGCAAGCTCACCGACGCGATCAACAGCATCACCTGATCCGCCCGCGTCCTCGGTCATCGGGCCCGCAACGTACGCGGGGCGGGCCCGGTGGCTGAGGCGGTTAGCCGCTGAACCGCACAATCTGCCCGGCACGACCGCTTTTTCCCCGAGCGACTGAAGGTCTCATGACAGTTCACGAATCCGTCGACCGCGACGCCGACAAGAACAGCGCCGGCTCCGGCGCGCTCAACCCCGGCTCCGGTCTCGCGCCGAACTCGGACACGGGCGGCGACACCAGTCTTCTGGACGCCAAGTCCTCGAAGAAGTGGGACACCGTCTTCCGCAGCCTCACCGTCGCCGCGGGTGCTGTCATCGTCGCGCTCATCGCGCTCATCGGCATCGTTCTGGTCACCCAGGCGACCCCGTCGGTGATGCAGGACCAGGTCAACTTCTTCACCTCGTCCGAGTGGAACACCACCGATCCGGAGAACATGCGCTTCGGCATCCTCGACCTGCTCAAGGTCACGGTGCTGAGCTCGATCTTCGCCCTGCTGCTGGCCGTGCCGGTCGCGATCGGCATCGCCACGTTCCTCGTGCAGTATGCGCCCGTGAAGCTGTCCCGGTCGCTGTCCGCGCTCATCGACCTGCTCGCCGCCGTGCCGTCGATCATCTACGGCATGTGGGGCCTCCTCGTGCTGGGCCCGTGGATGGTGCCCTTCGCCGAGTGGCTCAACCGGAACCTCGGCTGGTTCTTCCTCTTCAGCAACGGCAACGTCTCCATCGCCGGTGGCGGCACCATCTTCACCGCCGGCATCGTGCTCGCGATCATGATCCTGCCGATCATCACCTCGATGTCGCGCGAGACCATCCGCCAGACCCCCTCCCTCCACCAGGAGGCCGCCCTCGCCCTGGGCGCCACCAAGTGGGAGAAGATCCGGATGACCTGCTTCCCGTACGCCAAGTCCGGCATGATCGCGGGCTCGATGCTCGCGCTCGGTCGTGCCCTCGGCGAGACGGTCGCGGTGCTCATCATCCTGCGTGCCGCGAGCTCGCCGAGCACGCTGTCGCTGTTCGACGGCGGCTTCACCTTCGCCTCGAAGATCGCCTCCGGTAGCGCCGAGTTCAACCACCCGCTGCCCACCGGCGCGTACATCGCCGCCGGCCTGGTGCTCTTCATCCTCACGTTCATCGTCAACCTCATCGCGCGCTCGGTGTCCGGTGGAAAGGTCAACGGCTGATGTCCCCCACGACAGACCTCGCCAAGCCGGCCAAGCCGGCCGAGACCTTCCTGCCGATCTCCGGCAGCCGCAAGGTCAAGGACAAGGCCGCCGCGGTCCTGTTCACCGTGTGCTTCGTGCTCGCCGTGATCCCGCTGGTCGCACTGCTCTACAAGGTGATCGCCTCGGGCCTGCCCGCGGTGCTCAACCCGACCTGGTGGACCAACTCGTTCTTCCTCGTCGCCCCGTCCTCCATGGCCGGCGGCGTCGGCCACGCGATCTACGGCAGCCTCGTCCAGGCGCTCATCGCGGCCGTCATCTCGATCCCGCTCGGTGTCGCCGCGGGCATCATGCTCGTGGAGTACCCCGAGTCCAGGCTGGCCAAGCCCACGACCTTCATGGTCGACGTCCTCGCCGGCGTCCCCTCCGTCGTCGCCGCCATCTTCATCTTCGGCGTGTGGGTCACGTTCTTCCAGCTGAGCCTCAGCGCCTTCGCGGTGGCCCTCGCGCTCGTGCTGCTCATGCTGCCGCTGATCGTGCGCTCGACCGAGGAGATGCTCAAACTGGTCCCGGACGAGCTGCGCGAGGCCTCCTACGCGCTCGGCGTGCCCAAGTGGAAGACCATCGTCAGCGTCGTGGTCCCCACCGCACTGTCCGGCATGATCTCCGGCATGTTCCTCGCGATCGCCCGCGTCATGGGCGAGACCGCCCCGGTGCTGATCCTCGTGGGTTACACGGCGAGCTACAACTACGACCTGTTCGAGGGCAACATGGCCTCGTTGCCGCTGCTCATCTACAACCAGCTCTCGAACCCTAACGAAGCCGGCCAGTACCGGATCTGGGGCGCCGCCCTCACCCTCATCATCATCATCGCGCTGGCGAACGTCCTCGCCACGTTCGCCGCCAAGGCGCTCGCGCCCAAGACGAAGTAAGGACCCCCAATGGCCAAGCGACTCGACCTCGAGAACGTCGACATCTTCTACGGCGACTTCCACGCCGTGAAGGACGTCAATCTCCACGTCCCGCCGCGCTCGGTGACCGCCTTCATCGGGCCGTCCGGCTGTGGCAAGTCCACCGTGCTGCGTTCGCTGAACCGCATGCACGAGGAGATCCCGGGCGCCTCCGTCAAGGGCTCCATCAAGCTCGACGGCGTGGACATCTACGACAAGCGCGTCGATCCCGTCGCCGTACGCCGCACCATCGGCATGGTGTTCCAGCGTCCCAACCCGTTCCCGACGATGTCCATCAAGGAGAACGTGGTCGCGGGCCTGCGCCTGCAGGGTGTCAAGAACAAGAAGAAGCTCGATGAGGTGGCCGAGAAGTCGCTGCGCGGCGCCAACCTCTGGAACGAGGTCAAGGACCGCCTCGACAAGCCCGGCGGCGGCCTCTCCGGCGGTCAGCAGCAGCGTCTGTGCATCGCCCGCGCCATCGCGATCGAGCCCCAGGTGCTCCTCATGGACGAGCCCTGCTCCGCGCTCGACCCGATCTCGACGCTCGCGGTGGAGGATCTCATCTCCGAGCTCAAGAGCGAGTTCACCATCGTGATCGTCACGCACAACATGCAGCAGGCCGCGCGCGTGTCCGACCAGACCGCCTTCTTCTCGCTCGAGGCCACCGGCATGCCCGGCCAGCTGGTTGAGGTCAACGCGACCGAGAAGATCTTCTCCAACCCGGAGAACAAGCAGACCGAGGACTACGTCTCCGGCCGCTTCGGCTGAGCCGAGACAACCCTCCACATCAGAACCGCCCCGGTTCCGGTCTACTGGCCGGAACCGGGGCGGTTCTGATGTCATGCGTCGGGGGAGGGGCGTCCTCCCGAGTGGGTGGGGCCGGGGCCGCGGCGTCTCGTCGTCGTCGACCCCGTCCCGGCGGCCGTCACTCCCCGGACGGCTCGTCGCCCGAGGCCGGGCCGTTCGCGCGCCGCTCCTGGAAGCTGCGGTCCGTCTCGGTGAACCGGCGGACCAGCTCCTCGTTGGGGGTCGAGGAATGGTCCGGGTCGTCCTCGCCCAGATTGGCGTACTCGCCGGTCGCCAGGAAGATCACGCGCTGCGCGACCTCGACGGCGTGGTCCGCGAAGCGCTCGTAGTACCGGGCCAGCAGCGTGACATCCACCGCCGACGCGACCCCGTACTTCCACTCCCGCACGGTGAGGAGGGTGAACAGGTGGCGGCGCAGATCATCCACCGCGTCGTCCTGTTGGGCGAGAGTCGCTGCCTGCTCCGCATCCCGGTTGAGCAGCACCTCCGTGGCCGAGCGGCCCAGCGAGACGGCGACGCGGCCCATCTCGGCGAAGTAACCGTTGACCGGCTCCGGCAGTACAGGCTCCGGGTGGCGACGCCGGACGATCTTCGCGACGTGACACGCGAGCGTGCCCATCCGGACGAGGTCCTGCACGAGCTGGATGGACGTGACCACCTGGCGCAGATCGCGCGCGACCGGGGCCTGCAGGGCCAGCAGCGCGAAACCACGCTCCTCGTTCTCCGTGGCCAGACGTGACATCTCCGAGGCGGACTCGAGGACCTTCTCGGCGGTGACCAGATCCACCTGGAGCAGCGCGTGCGTGGCCAGCTCCATGTTGTCGGTACCCAACGAGCACATTCTGGCCATGGACGTGGCCAGGTCCGCGAGTTCTTCGGAGTAAACAAGACGCATGTCAACAGGGTACCCGCATGTCAACCGCGCGATCGGGGAGCAGCCATGAACGCCCGGTGAACATCTCGGAAGGGACGAGGATCAGCCGCCGGAGTTCTGGGCGTCGGCGCCCTCGAGCGCCACCGCGTCATCCTCCGGATCGTCGAGCCAGCCCTCGGGGAGCAGCACCTTCGACGGCGAGCCCTGGCGGCCGCGCGGGCCGTAACCGTCGGCGGGGAACGGCTCGTCCGGTGGCAGATCGGCGAGCATCTCCGCCAGGTCGTCGAGGGTGCGGACGGCGGACAGGGCCACACGCTTCTCCGAGCCGGCCGGGAAACCGCGCAGGTACCAGGCGACGTGCTTGCGGATGTCGCGCATCCCCTTGTCCTCCCCGTGATGCTGCGCGAGGAGTTCGCCGTGGCGGTACATGATCCGGGAGACCTCGCCGAGCGTGGGAGGGGTCGGGGCCTCGCGGCCGGACAGGCGCGCGGCGAGCTCGGAGAACAGCCACGGCCGGCCCAGGCAGCCGCGGCCGATCACGACGCCCGCGCAGCCGGTCTCATCGACCATGCGCACCGCGTCCTCGGTGGAGAAGATGTCGCCGTTGCCCAGCACGGGCACGTCCGAGACGGCGCCGACGTGCTCGACCAGACGCGAGATCTGCGACCAGTCGGCCTCACCCGAATAGCGTTGCGCGGCCGTGCGGGCGTGGAGCGCGACCGCCTGGGCGCCCTCCTCGACAGCGATCCGGCCGGCGTCGAGATGGGTGTGGTGCTCGTCGTCGATCCCGACGCGCATCTTCACCGTGACAGGGATATCCGTGCCCTCGGTGGCGCGGACCGCGGCCGCGACGATCGAACGGAACAGTCTGCGCTTGTAGGGGATCGCGGACCCGCCACCGCGGCGCGTGACCTTGGGGACCGGGCATCCGAAGTTGATGTCGATATGGTCGGCCAGGTTCTCGTCGACGATCATCTTGGCCGCCTGGTACGTGTACTCGGCATCCACCGTGTACAGCTGCAGACTGCGGGGAGACTCCTCGGGCGCGAACGTGGCCATGTGTAGCGTCGCCGGCTGGCGCTCGACCAGCGCCCGCGCGGTGACCATCTCGCACACGTACAGACCCGACACCGAACCCTGCTGCTCCTGCTCCAACTCACGGCACAGCGTGCGGAACGCGACGTTGGTGACACCGGCCATCGGCGCGAGGACGACCGGTGAGTCGAGCGCGTAGGGGCCGATGCGCAGTGCGGGTGCCGACGGGGCGGTGGGAGCGGACATACCGTAAGTGTCCCAGCGCTCGGCGGGCAGGTCCAAAATGCGCACCCGGCGGGGCAGGGCGGCAGCGGCGTCAGAGCGGCGGATTCGGTATCGGCCGAGGTCGATGCCCCGGTCTGCACCTGCGCCTGGGCCGAGAGGTAGTGGTGCCCCCAGCCGGGCTCGAACCGGCGACCTGCGGATTAAAAGTCCGTAGCTCTACCAACTGAGCTATAGGGGCATCGGACACGATACCGGTCGCTTCCGCGGGCGGTTTAGTCGCCCGGCGGATGGTGCCCTAGACTGAATCCCGCTGCGGACCGGTGACCCCGGACGTGGCGGCGCCCCCTTCGTTTAGCGGCCTAGGACACCGGCCTTTCACGCCGGCAGCGCGGGTTCGAATCCCGTAGGGGGTACGCGATCGGGAAGTCCCGGTCACCACGGTGGTGGTGGCCGGGACTTCCTGCATTTCGGAGTTCGGGCGGAGGGGCGGCCGGCCGGGTCGAGCGGCACCTGTACCTGTGCCTGCGATGGACTTGCGCGTCCGGAATGGACCAAACCGGGCGCGTAAGTAGCACCGATCTGAGCAGACCTGGTGCGTAAGTCGACCGAGGGGCAGCGCAACGGGCCGGTGTAAGGAGCCGGAGGGAAGGTGGAGGGTGTGTGGCCCCAACGGACGGGGGCGAGGGTGGAGAGTGCGTCCTCCTGGGAGGGGGTCCGGATGGGATCGGCCGGGCTGCAGGCGGTGCGCGATGCGCGGTCGCGGGCCGCGGGCATCGAGCACCCGAAGAAAAGCGTCCTGACCTGTGCAAAGCACGGTCTGGGTTGCCCGATTTGCGTTATCCGCATCGCGTCTACTAATGTTCTTTCTCGTGCGAAGAGCACAGCGAAGAGCAAGGCCCTGTGGCGCAGTTGGTTAGCGCGCCGCCCTGTCACGGCGGAGGTCGCGGGTTCGAGTCCCGTCAGGGTCGCCAGAGATGACCGGCGCATTCGGTTTCACCGGATGCGCCGGTTGTCTTAGGGCCAGGTAGCTCAGTTGGTACGAGCGTCCGCCTGAAAAGCGGAAGGTCGCCGGTTCGATCCCGGCCCTGGCCACCACGACATGATGCGTCGGAGGTAATCCCTTCGGCGCGTTCGTCATTTCTGCGGCATAAATGCTGCGCCATCTCTGTTGCGATGCCCTGTCCACGTCGCATTTTCCGGGTCGTCATCTCCGGAGCGCGCGGCCCGGAAGGCCGTGACCGGCGGGCGGGCAGCGACGCGCGGTGCCGGGGGTCACCGAACGGTCACACGGTTTCAGGGATTGTCAGGTGCTCGTTATAGCGTGGACGCCATGCCATCGACTGCCAGCGAGGTCCGCGCCGCTCCCGAGAAGCCCCGGAAGGGGCCGCGATGGGGAGTCGTCGCCGCGGTCAGCGGCCTCATCGGAATTCTGCTGGCGATCGTGGTGCCACTGCTGCCCGTCACGCAGACCACCTCGACCATCAGCTGGCCCGAGAACGGGACGGTCGACCCGGTCACTGCACCTCTGGTCGCCTACTACCCGCTCGACATCACCGTCGACGTCCCCTGTACCGCGGTGCAGGAGCTGCGTGACCAGGGGCGTGAAGACGGGGTGCTGGTCTCCACCGCGCCACGTCAGGCAGGCGAAGAGGCCGGCGCGCGCGCCCTCATGGTGTCGGTCGCGGGCCCGAACGTCGAGGTGCGCAGCCGCAACGCACTCATCGCCTCGGCGCCCACTGATGCCGTGGCCGCGCCCGGCGCATGCTCCACGATCCGGGTCGTCGCCGACTCGGGATCCATCGGCGCGGAGTTCCTGGGCCTCGAGGTCGACGGGCAGGGAATCGGCGGTCGGGTCGAGGAGGACCTACGCCCCCAGGTCGTGGGCGTGTTCTCCGATCTCCAGGGGGCCGCGCCGGAAGGCATGTCCGTCGACATCACCGTGGACTCCCGCTATACGACGCATGCGACCGTGATCAAGCAGATCGCGATCGTGGTGGGCATCCTCGCGATCCTCGTGTCGCTCGTGGCACTGCACCGACTCGATCTCCGCGACGGCCGGGCCGGGCGACGCGTGCTGCCGCCGGGCTGGTGGAAGCCGCGACCGCTGGACCTGCTCGTGGTGGCGATCCTCCTCGTGTGGCACATCATCGGCGCCAACACCGCGGACGACGGCTACATCCTCACCGAGGCGCGTGCGGCGGTCTCCAGTGGATACATGCCGGAGGTGTTCCGATATTACGGAGCTCCGTATGCGCCGTTCGGGATGCCGTACTACCTGTACACGGCGATCAGTACGTTCACGCTCGGCAGCGTGTGGCTGAGACTCCCGGCGCTGCTGTTGGGTATCGGCTCGTGGATCCTGCTCTCGCGAGAGGTCATCCCGCGCCTGGGCATCGCAGCCCGACGCGCGGCCGCGGTCCGCTGGAGCACGGCGGCGGTCTTCCTCGCTTTCTGGCTGACCTACAACAACGGGCTACGCCCCGAGCCGATCATCGCGTTCGGTGTCCTGGCCACCTGGGTCTCGCTCGAGCGCGCACTCGCGACCGGCCGGCTCCTGCCGGCCGCGATCGGTTTCATCATCGGCGGGCTCACGCTGTCCGCGGCGCCCACCGGCACGTTCTGCATCGCCGTGATCATCGCCGCCTCGCGGCCGCTGCTTCTGCTCATCATCCGTAGAGCCAGGCGGGACGGATGGATCCCCACCATCGCCCCGCTGGTCGCGGCAGGGCTCGGCATCCTGCACCTGATCTTCCTCGACCAGCCGCTCGTCACCACGTTGCAGTCGTCCTCACTGCTCGGCGAGGTCGGCCCCAGCGGCAGCTGGTACGAGGAGGTCTGGCGCTACGAGTGGCTCCTGAACCCCACGCCGGACGGCTCGCTCGCACGCCGCTTCGGGGTGCTGGCCATGTTCCTGTCGCTCATCACCTGCGCGGCCATCCTGTTCCGCAAGGGCCGGATCCCCGGCGTCGCGGTCGGGCCTGCTCGCCGCATCGTCGGCATGGCCGCCATGTCGATCGTGTTCATGGCGCTCAACCCCACCAAGTGGACCCACCACTTCGGGGCATTCGCGACCATCGGCGCCGCGCTCGCCGCGCTCGTCACCATGGCGGTACTGCCGGCGGCGACCCGCTCGCTGCGCAACCGGATGCTGTTCCTGGCAGCCGTGTTCTTCATCCTGGCGCTGAGCTTCACCTCCACCAACGGTTGGTGGTACATCTCCATCTACGGCATCCCGTGGGGCGGTGCCCAGCCCTCCATCGGAGGGATCGCCCTGTCGTCGGTGTTCCTGGGGCTGATGCTCCTGTCGCTGCTCGCCGCCCTGGTCCTGCACTATCGCGAGCCGTTCATGACGCGGGCCGGGCAGGAGACCCCGCCCCGCGATCGGGGCCCCGTCGTCCGCCTGGCGCGGGATCTGTCGGAGGCGCCCCTCGGGTTGGCGGCTGCGCTCGTCGTCGTCGTCATCGTCGCCTCGATGGCGGCCGCGGTACGTAACCAGTACCCCGCCTACTCCGTGGGTCTGCAGAACCTCAATGCGCTGGCCGGCAAACCGTGTGGCATCGCCGACGCGGTCCTCGCCGAGCCCGACGCGAACGCCGGGCTCCTGGAGCCCCTCGGTGAGCCGCGCGATCAGCTCGAGGCCGGCGGCGAGGCCGTCCGGTTCCACCCGGACGGTATCGGCACCGACCTCACGGCGACCCAGGCCGCCGACACCGACACGCCCGGCACCGGCGAGGGGTCCGACACCACGTCGACGACCGCAGGGACCGAGGGTGGCGTTCGCATGGCCGAGGGCATCAACGGCAGCCACGCGGTGCTGCCGTTCGGCCTCGACCCGGGACGGGTGCCAGTACTCGGCAGCCACCAGACCGGCGCGCAGTTCAACGCCGAGACCACCACCGACTGGTACCCGCTGCCGGAGCGCTCGGACGAGCACCCGCTCATCACGGTCGCCGTGGCCGGCGAGTTCGCCCGCGACGCGCTGATCGTGGAGTACGCGACCAGTGGCCAGCCGTTCCAGCCCGCCGGCGTGGTGGTGCCCGAGGACATCGGCCCCGCGCCGGCATGGCGCAACCTGCGCGTGCCCATGGACTCGATGCCCGCCGACGTCACCGCGATCCGGCTGGTGGTGCGCGACCTCGATCCGGACCCGGCGCGGTGGATCGCGTTCACCCCGCCGCGCATGCCGGAGCTCGTCACGATGCAGGAGCTGGTCGGCCACACCCGTCCGGTGCTGCCCGACTGGGCCGTGGCGTTCCACGTGCCGTGCCTACGTCCGTTTGACGAGTTCGCCGGCATCCACGAGCTGCCCGAATACCGTGTTCTGCCCGACCGCGGCCTGGCCGTGAGCTCCACCAACACCTGGCAGGACTGGGACGGTGGCGGGCCACTCGGGTTCATCGAGCTGCTCCAGGAGGGCGAGACCGTGCCCACCTACCTCGAGCACGACTGGGACCGCGACTGGGGTTCCCTCGTGCGGTACACGCCGATCCTCCCCGAGGCGACGCCAGCGACCGTCGGGCACGGCGAGGTCGTACGGTCGGGGCTGTGGAACGGGGGACCGCTGGCCCGGTGACGGGCTAGCATCGGGCCCGGAGCTTTTTACAAGGAATTCCAAGTAACCGCTGACGCAGACTGGAGACACCGCATGTCCGTGACGGAAAAGCAGTTCGAGAACATCCTCGTCGAGCAGAAGGATCGCGTCGCGATCATCACGCTCAACCGGCCCAAGGCGCTCAACGCGCTCAGCAGCGCCATGGAGAAGGAGGTCGTCGAGGCGGTCGAGGGGCTGGACTCCGACCCCGGCGTCGGCTGCATCGTCATCACCGGTTCGGAGAAGGCCTTCGCGGCCGGCGCCGACATCAAGGAGATGAAGGACAAGACCTACCCGGGCATCTACCTCGAGCGCTTCTTCCACGACTGGAAGCGCCTCACCACCGCCCGCACGCCGATCATCGCGGCCGTCTCCGGCTTCGCTCTCGGCGGTGGCTGCGAGCTCGCCATGATGTGCGACATGATCATCGCCGGCGACAATGCCAAGTTCGGCCAGCCGGAGATCACCCTCGGGGTCATCCCGGGAATGGGCGGCTCGCAGCGTCTCACCCGCGCCGTGGGCAAGGCCAAGGCCATGGACCTGTGCCTGACCGGCCGCCAGATGGACGCCGATGAGGCCGAGCGCTCGGGACTGGTCACCCGTGTCGTGCCGGCCGCCGAGCTGCTGGAGGAGACCATGAAGGTCGCCGACAAGATCGCCTCCATGAGTAAGACCACCGCCGCGGTGGCCAAGCAGGCCGTCAACCGGTCCTTCGAGACCACGCTCGAGGAGGGGCTGCTCGCCGAGCAGAACGCCTTCTACGCGCTGTTCGCCACCGAGGACCAGACCGAGGGGATGTCTGCGTTCGCCGAGAAGCGCAAGCCCGAGTGGCAGCGCTGATCGAACCGCCGCTGAGTCAGCAGCCGCAGGGTGAGGCGCGGGGCCGGGACGTCGAGTCCGGCCCCGCACCCGCACCCGGGATCCACCGCGCCCCCGGCGAGCCCCTGCCGGTCCTGGTCCTGACCGGCTACCTCGGCGCCGGGAAGACGACCCTGCTCAACCACCTGCTCTCCGGCGCGCCCGGGTTGCGGATCGCGGCCATCGTCAACGACTTCGGCGACATCAACGTCGACGCCGGCGCGATCGCCGGTCAGGTCGACTCGATGGTCTCGATGGCCAACGGCTGTGTCTGCTGCGAGGTCGACGCCAGTGAACTCGGCGAGGCGCTCATCAGCCTGGCCGACCCCGAGCTCGGCATGGATCTCGCGGTGATCGAGGCCAGCGGACTGGCGGAGCCGGCCATCCTGTCGCGGATGGTGCATGACGTACCCCGCGACATCGTGCGTCACGCCGGGATGATCCAGGTGGTCGACGCCGAAGGCCTTGACGACGCCATGGCGCGCCACCCGCGACTGGCCACGCACCTCGCGGAGGCCGACCTCGTCGTCGTCAACAAATGCGACCTCGTCACCCGCGAGCGGTTCACTGCGCTGCGCACGACGATCCGCGCCCACGCGCCGCGCGTCCCGGTGCTGCCCGCGGTGCGCGGTGCCGTTCCCGCCGGCCTGCTGTTGGGCGTCGCCCCCACCGCGGTGCCCACCGCAGCGACCACCGCGGCGGCCGAGTCGGACGGCCCGGTTGGCGGCGACCACGGCGACCCCGGGCACCACGACCACCCGCACCTCCACGACGCCTACACCGCCGTCACCGTCAGGCCCGCCGGGTACCTGCACCCGCGCCGTTTCCTCACGACCGTCGCGACACCGCCCACCGGCGCGTATCGCGCGAAGGGGACACTGACCCTGGCCACCGTCGACGGTCCGCGCCGCTACGAGGTGGCGCTCGTGGGGCGCCGGCTCGAACTGCGCGCCGTGGGTGAGGACGCGGCCGTCGACGACGGGGGAGCGGTACCTGACGGTCTCGTGGTGATCGGCGTGGAGATGGACGACGACGACGTCGCCGGCTTCCTCGACGACGCGGTGCTGTCACCCGGCGAGACGGTCGACGCCGATGCCGCGCTGGGCCTGCACCCGTACCTGATCGGTGACCCGGACTCCAGCGATGTGGAGGAATGGATCTACGACGAGCAGCGGTCCACGCCGGTCACCGGCAGTGCCGCGATGATGGTGGACCCCGAAGATCCCGAGGCATTCGATCCAGCCTTCACCCCCTGAGGCGGGCTCGGGCGGGAAGTGAGCACCGGTACCCCCGGCCGCTCGGCCACCGAGTCCGAGATCCGGTCGGCGGCGCCCCGACCACGTGCGTATAGTGGCGCTGACGATAGTGGTGTGTCGCACGTGCGGGGGGAGCAGACGACCCTGCTGTGGGGGTGGTGCACGGACGAGTGAGGAGACCGCGTGGACGAGGAGAAGAGCGGCCGAAGCGGTGGCGTGACCGGCGACGCTCAGCAGCGCAAGCGGGATCTTGCTTCGGTCCGTCGTGCGATCGCCGCGCTGCGGGATTCCACCGGTATCCCCGTCACCATCGGTGGCGTGGTCGGGGAGGGGCACACCCTCGTGCTCTCCGAGTCGCTCGGAATGCGCACCTCGGCCATGAAGGACCTCATGGTCCACTACGGTGCCGGCGTCGGCGGACGTGTCATGGCCACCGGCAAGCCCGTCGGCGTGGCCGACTACCCGCGCGCCGGCGTGATCACCCACGAGTACGACCTGCCGGTGCTGTCCGAGGGGCTGCGGTCGATGGCCGCCATCCCGGTCGTGGTGGGCAAGGACGTCCGCGCCGTGCTGTACGCGGGCGTGCACTCGTCAGTCCGGTTCGGCGAGAAGGTCCTCAACCAGATGGCCGCGACCGCGCGCGCCCTGGAACAAGAGATCGCGGTCAACGACGCGCTCGCCGCCCGCGGTGCCGCGCCCGTCGGGCCCGGCGCCGGCGAGGGCCGCTGGGACGAGGTGCTGTCCAACGAGCGGATGCGGGAGACCCACGCCCGGCTGCGGATGCTGGCCTCTCGCACCGAGGACCCGGACGTCCGGGCCGAACTCGAGCGCATCTGCGCCGAGATGGTCTCCCCGCCGCCGGAGATGCCCACCGCGCGGCTCTCGCGCCGCGAGCTCGACGTGCTGGCCTGCGTGGCCCAGGGCAAGACCAACATCGAGACGGCCGCCGACATGGGTATCGGCGCGGAGACCGTCAAGAGCTACCTGCGCTCCGTGATGCGCAAGCTGGACGCGCACACCCGGTTCGAGGCGGTCAACGCCGCCCGCCGGATGGGCGCCCTGCCCTGATCGTCAGCGCTCGCCGCCCGGCACCCACAGGACATCGCCCTCGGGGTTGGCCACACGGCCCAGCACGAACAGCAGGTCCGATAGCCGGTTGAGGTACTTCGCCGGCAGCACCGAGGTGGTCTCGGGGTGGGCCTCGACCGCAGCCCACGCCGCCCGCTCCGCGCGGCGGGCCACCGTGCGCGCCACGTGCAGGTACGCGCCGGCCGGCGTGCCGCCCGGCAGGATGAACGAGGTCAGGTCCGCCAGTTCCTCGTTGAACTCGTCGATCCAGCCCTCGAGGCGATCGATGTATGCCTGCTCTATACGCAGCGGCGGGTACTTGGGGTTCTCCTCGATCGGCGTCGCGAGGTCGGCCCCGGCGTCGAACAGGTCGTTCTGCACCGTTCGCAGCGCGGATGCCACCCGGTCGTCGAGACCACCGAGGGTGATCGCCACGCCGATCGCCGCATTGGCCTCGTCGCAGTCCGCGTACGCCACCAACCGGGGGTCGTTTTTGCTCACGCGCGAGAAATCGGACAGCCCGGTCGAGCCGTCGTCGCCGGTGCGGGTATAGATCTTCGTCAGATGAACAGCCATGACAGTCAACCTACGCGGCCGACCACCACGTCGTTCCGCGGTTCCGGGCGAGATCTCGCATACTGTGGACCCGTGAGCGGTAACCCCACGTCCCGCGAGGAGAGCTTCCTCGTCAGAGGCGGAACGAGTCTGAACGGCGAGATCGCCGTCGCCGGCGCCAAGAACAGCGTGCTGAAGCTGATGGCCGTCGCCTTGATGGCGGAGGGCCGCACCACGCTGACCAACTGCCCGAGCATCTCCGATGTTCCGGCGATGGCCGATGTCCTGCGGCATCTCGGATGCGCGGTGGAGATCAGCGACGGCACGGTCGTCATCGACACCCCGTCCGAGCTCGGGCATGTCGCCGACGACAAGGCGGCCCAGCGGCTGCGGGCATCCGTGTGCATCCTCGGCCCGCTCGTCGGACGGCATCACCGAGCGGTTATTGCGATGCCCGGCGGCGACGCCATCGGCAGTCGTCCCCTGAACTGGCACCAGAACGGGCTCAACGCCCTGGGCGCGCAGACCCACATGGACCACGGTCGTCTGGTTGCCGAGGCGACCGAGCTACGAGGCGCCTCCTACAACCTGAGTTTTCCGTCCGTCGGCGCCACCGAGACGTTCGTGACCGCGGCCGTGCTCGCCCCGGGGACCTCCGTGCTGAAGAACGCCGCCCGTGAGCCCGAGATCGTGGACATCTGCGACCTGCTCAACGAGATGGGCGCGCGCATCAGCGGCGCCGGTACGAGCACCATCACCATCGAGGGGGTCGACGGGCTCACGCCCGTGACCCACCGGGTGATCGGCGACCGCATCGTTTCTGCGACCTGGGCGATGGGCGCGGTGATGACCCGCGGCGACGTCAAGGTCAGCGGAATCGACCCGATGTTCATCCACGTGGTGCTCGAGAACCTTCGAGCGGTCGGTGCCGAGGTGGAGACCGGGACCGACTGGGTTCGAGTGAGCCAGGAGGGGCGGCCCCGCGCCCGGGACATCCGGACGCTTCCGTTCCCCGGGTTCCCCACGGACCTCCAGCCGATGGCGATCGCACTCGCCTCCGTGTCCGAGGGAGTCTCGGTCGTCACCGAGAACCTCTTCGAAGCGCGGTTCCGCTTCGTGGAGGAGATGGTCCGTATGGGCGTCGATGCCGAGACGGACGGTCACCACGCCAAGATCGTCGGACGCGAACGGCTCGATTCGGCCACCGTGTGGGCGAGCGACATCCGCGCGGGCGCCGGACTGGTACTGGCCGGCATGTGCGCCGACGATGTCACCGAGGTGAGCGAGGTCTTCCATATCGACCGCGGATACTCCGACTTCGTGGGAGATGTCCGTGCCCTGGGCGGCGACATCGAACGGGTCCCGACCCAGCGATAGGCCGGATCCCTACCCGTTGTTGGGAGGTTTAGGGCGGTTTCGGACCCGCTTGGTGCCGCGTCCGAAGTGCAGTTGCTCGGACAGATGCTCGAGATACCCTGTTTGACCTGGGGATTTGGTGTTGTGTTGGGGTGCGTGTAACTTTATCGGAGCCGCCAGGGAGCGGGGTTCGGGCCGAGAGGTTCCGGGCCTTGGACCAGGGCGGTTGCTTCTTGCGAGGCGGGTTCGAGAAAGTCCCGGTTTTGACCGGGGACGGAGAGCCTGCTAGGCTGGAGAAGTTGCCCCGAAGGGGTGCGGCTTCGAGAGTGTGGCGGTGAGAATGCCCGGTTTCGGAACTGGGAGTTGTTGCTGCTAGGCTGGAGAAGTTGCCCGGGAGGGCGGCGGTT
>NZ_JBSHCV010000025.1:0-37287 GCF_053615975.1 Dietzia sp. NPDC055877
TAGAACGTATGTACGACCGTACCCGCCGTCCCACTATCGCGCAAGTGTTCGAATCCAATCGGCCGCCGGGGCGGAGGAGGGCGCTATGAGAGCCGCGTTCCGACCCATTCAGCCAGCACGCGCGCACACGCGTCGACGCCTTCGACCCACGTGTCACCGGCGCCTTCGTCGGCCGGATCGGACACGTACTTGACCAGTCGCGTCGGCACCCCGAGGGCCGCGCCAGCCGCCGCGACGGCGTAACCCTCCATGTCGACCAGGTCGGCGATCGCGACGAGCCGATCCCGCAGCGGCCCGCCCGCCACGAAGCGGTCGCCGGTCGCTAGCACCGGCGCGGTCGTGCCGCCGGGAGACGACGGCAGCAGCGATCGCGGCGCCGGGACAACCGCGCTGACCGCGGACAGTTCCAGGGGCGGCCCGTCATGCCGACCGGTGACGGCGTGGAGGGCCGGGTCGTCGAAGTCGTGCTGGAAGACGGTGGCGATCTCGTGCGTCCCCTCCATCCCGGGGTGCAGGCCGCCGGCGGTCCCGACGTTGACCAGCTCGCGGGGGCGCGCGCCGCCGCCGAGGGCGGTGGCGACCGCCAATGCCGCCCGCACCTTGCCGACGCCCGTCACCAGGACCGGGAAGTCGGTGACGAAGTGCCGGGCCTCCTGCTCGAGAGCCACGACGACGAGTGGATGTGCCGGGTCAACAGTGCCTATGAGTTCCACGGCGTCCACGCTAGCCTGCTGCCAGATGGCCACCGAGCCCCCGCCGAGCCCCGAGGTGATCGAGATGATGTCCGCCAATCCCCGCCCCAGTATCAGCCGACCCGGCGCCACCCGGGCCGCACACCGCAGAGCCCTGCTGGCGCTGCCGGTGACCGCACTGCTCGTGTCGGCCGGCTGCGCCTCCGGCTCGAACGACCAGGCGTCCGACCAGGCCACCGATGCCCGGCAACAGACTGTCACCGCGACCGTGACCGCTCCGACCGGGAGCACCCCGACCAAGAACACCCAGACCGGGAACGCGCCTGCCACCGACGGCTTCGACCCCGCGAACTGCGACACCGACCGGACCGGCCAGGACATCATCGGTGACGTCGTCGTCCGGAGCGGACAGACCTGCCTGCTGTCCGATCTCACAGTCAACGGCGACCTGGACGTCCAGCACGACGGCCGCCTGGAGCTGCGGGGAGTTCGCGTGGCGGAGGACGTCGAAGCCGAGGGGCACGCGTTCGTCCTTGTCAGCGGTGGTGAGGTGTCCGGGTCGATCGAGCTCGACAAGGGCGGCGAGGCGGTCGTCGAGAACGTCCGCATCGGCGGCAGCCTGGAGTCGGAACAGAATTCCGGCCCGCAGCGCTTCGAGGGCAACACCATCGGCGGCGATCTCGAGTGCGAGGACAACGCCCACGTCCCGACCGGCGGCGGCAATCAGGTCGCCGGCGAGCGCGAGGGGCAGTGCGCTGCCCTGTGAGGCCTGGCCCACCAGCGATGATCCTCGGGACCGAGAGGTAGCCGTGCCACCACCTCGTGGCGGGCCCGGCCGCGGGGTCCCTCGCCGAGGAACGAGTCGACGAGCGCGATCTCGGTGACCTCCCAGTCGGTGCTGCCGAACGTGTCGAGTACACGCAGCCAGGCGGTGGCGTCGTCGCGGCCGCCCAGCCTGGCCAGGGTGAGGTGCGGCCTGAACCGAGCACCGTCCGGCACACAGCCCGAGGCGTTCGCGGCCGATCGCGCGCCGGCGGCGAGAGCGTGGAGCGGCTTGTGTTCAGGCTGGTCGACGCCGGCCCACAGCACCTTGGCCCCCTCCACCGAAGGGAAGGCTCCGGCCCCGGCCAGCCGCAGGCGGAACGGCTCGTGCTTGCGCGCCACGGCGCCGAGACGCTCAGTGAGTTCGTCGAGCCTCCAGTCGTCCACATCCGGGCAGAAGGTCAGGGTGAGGTGCCACTGCGACGGCGGGGTCCACGTCAGACCAGGCCGAGGCTCGAGGAACCGCTCGAGCTGCTCGCGGACCTCCTCCGGCGGCAGCACCGCCACGAACATCCGATGCCCCATGCCCCTACCGTGGCCCACCGAGACGCGGTTTACAACCCGCCGAGCCACAACCCCAGCAACGCGGCGCAGATCGTGGCCAGCACGGTGCCCACCGCGTAGGCGAGCGCGGTGACGCCCCGGCCGGCCAAGGCCAGACGCACCGCATCCAGGCTCGCGGTGGAGAACGTCGTGTACCCGCCCAGGACGCCGGTGCCGACCAGCGCCACCCACCCGGCGGGCGCGGCGGCGGACGCGACCGAGGGCGTAGTGAGCCCCACCAGCACACCGAGCAGCAGCGAGCCGGTGACGTTGACCAGGAAGATCCCCAGGGGGAAGGCACGGCGCCAGCGGGCGGTCACCCACTCGTCCACCGCGTAGCGGGCGGCCGCGCCCACCCCGCCGCCGAGCGCGGCCCAGCCGACGAGCACCGCGGCGCTCATGCGTTCGGCTCCGCCGCGTCACGCCGCCCCACGGCCAGCCCGGCCGCGGCGAGCCCGGCGAGCGAGGCCAGTGCCCCGAGCACGAGCGTGGCCAGCGCGTACCCGGCCGCGGTGAGAGGCGCCGAGTCCCGTACGAGTTCGGCCGTCTGGAGCGCGACCGCCGAGTAGGTCGTGAACCCTCCGCACAGGCCGGTGCCGAGGAGTAGCCGGGCCCGGCGCTGACGGTCTCGTCGTCGTGGCCCCGCCGCGTCCAGCACCGCCACCAGCGCGGCCAACACGAACGCCCCCACCACGTTGACCAGCAGCGTCGCGGCGAGCGGTGTCTCGGGGAGGGCGAGGGTGACCGCGGCGCGCCCCGCCGATCCGGCCGCCCCGCCGAGGGCGACAAGCAGCAGTGCCGGCACGGCCGCGCGCATCAGATCGAGAGCCCGGCCTCCAGGGCGGCGTCTAGGCCACCGCGGTCGCCGGTGACCTCCAGGCCCTCCGCGTCCGGCCCCACGCGCCCCCACAGCAGTAGAGCCAGCGTCTCGGGCGGGCCGGTCAGCTCGACCTCGGGCGCGGCCTGACCGTCCTCACCCTCGGCACCCGGTAGCACCCACTCGCGCTCACCGGCGCGTACGCGGATCGTCACCGGCAGCGGCGGCAGCGCGGCGGACATGATCGGGCGCAGCGCGGTGCAGAACTCGTCGATGGTGTCGAGGGCGACGTCGTCCATCAGCGGCGTCGTGCCCGCCTCGCCCGACAGCGCGCATTCGAGGTCCCAGCGATGGACCGCCGTCTCGTGCAGCTGCCGGCGCAGCCAGTAGTCCGCGCGGCCGGGGCCGGCGAAGGTCCAGACCGGCGCGTCCGGCTCGGTCTCGGCGTAGGTCTCGATGGCGCCCTCCGCGAGCCCGGCGTACCACCGGGCGAGCGCATCCGCGCCCTCGGTGGCCGCCGGCGCGGACTCCATCACCGCGCGCATTCCCCGGGCCCGCACTTCGGGGTTCGCCTCGCGGACGTTGGCGCCGCCCCACCAGTTGGCGGTCCCCAGGTGGGCCACCAGTTCGTGCACCGTCCAGCCGGGGCACGCCGCGACGGGCGAGGACAGGTCGGCGCCCTCACCGCCTGCACCTTCCAGCGCGAACCGGACCAGCCCGGCCTGCGCCTCGATCGCGTCCAACAGCCGCTCGCGGCTCAGGTCCGTGCTCATACCCGCGTTCCCTTCTCCGGGTCCGCTCCCGAGCCGGGACCCGATCCGCCGTCGCTCCGGCCCTTGACCAGGCCGCGCTTGGAGAAGTCGATCTGACGGCCCGCGTTGGAGACCGCCACCACCGTGCCGGTGCCGAACATGCCGTCGCGGTCGAACAGGGTCGCCGTGCCCACGGCGACCCCGGAGTCGCTGATGTGCTCGTCGGCCTCGATCCCGATGTCGCCGCTGCGCGGTAGCCGGGCCAACGCCACGGTGAGGTCGGCGTTGATGAAGCCGATCCCCTCGGTCCCCCAGTGCGCCATGAGGCTCGTGGACTCACCGGTGGTGACGGCCCGTTGGAACGGCGTCGCGTCCTGCCCCGAGACCACATCAAGGGGATGGATCCAGAACCGCTTGCGGCCCGCGCCCTGGTGGGGGCCCATCGAGGGGCTCCACGGTTCCTCGGCCCCGTCGCTGCCGAACCATGCGCGGGTCCCGGCGCCCAGCGTCACGCTCTCCACTCCCGGCGGCGGGCCCATTTCCCGGCCCGAGAGCCACACCTCGCCCGGCGGCTGCTCGCCCCGGCGCAACTGCACGAGCGTCGCGCGCGCGACGGTCTTGCCGCCCTGCTCCACGAACGCGTCCGACACCACGATGCGGTTGCCGCTGCGCACCGTCTCGGTGCGGACGGTCATGGGCTCGAACCGCACCTGGGCGAACAGGTCGACGGTCAGCCGCGACGGCTGGAAGCCCTCGACGCCGTGCTCGATCTCGAGTGACCGCGCCGCGGCCGCCACCACCGACGGCCCGTTGAGCAGTCCTTCCGACCAGGCGCTGCGAGCGTAGCGGGTGGGGACGTAGGCGCCGCCCTCCCCAAGTGTGAAGAAGGCGAACTCGCTCCTGTCGGCCACGTCGCTCACCCCGCCACCGACGACCGCAGCCGCGACTCGCCGGCACCGCCCGCCGCCCACGACCGGAGGATGGCCGCGAGCTGGGTCTCGAAGTACTGCTCGGCGCTCGGCGAGTCGCGCCAAACACTCAGCTCGAGCGACACCACACCGTGCAGCGACGCCCAGATCGCGGTGGCGGTCTCGTGCACATCAGCGGTCCGGAACACGCCCTCGTCGACCAGCGCGTCAACCACTTCGAGTAGCGGCTCACGCCACTGCTGGTCGGCGGCGGCGCCGGCGTCACCCGCTCCTCCCCCGACGCCCGGCCGCGGAGAACGCACCGGCTCGCCCACAACCAACCCGTATAGACCCTGGTTCTCGAGCGCCCAGTGCCGGTAGGCGCGGCACAACGACCGCATGTCGCCCTCCACGCTGTCGTGGCGCAGGGATCCGCGCAGTTCCTCGGCGAGCTGCCGGTCGGCCTCGTGGGCGACCGCCGCGAGGAGCCCGGCCTTGCCGCCGAACATCGTGTAGATCGCGGTGGTCGACGTGCCCTGCGACGACGCGAGCGGCCGCAGCCCCAGGCTCTCCGGTCCCCCGTCGCGGAGCCGGTGCATGGCCTCATCGAGAATTCCCCGCCGCAGCGCGGCGTCGTACTGCGCGTGAGTGGAGGCGGGTGCGGTGTCGCGGCTGGCGCGGGTCGAGGCGGGGGTCACCCGGGAGAGATTACGACGACGACGACGAAATCGCGTCATAGCACCGTGGCGTGTCGGTCGACGGCTGCGTCATCACGCTGTTGTCCCGCCGCTATCACGGAGGTGGAGCATGGTCCGAAAAACACCGTTTGGTCTGTGGCGATGTGATCATCTCGGCCGGAAAAGACCGCGGGCCCGCACTTCCTCTCGGAAGGTGCGGGCCCGTCGTTCCGGCGTTCAGTTGGCGGCAGCGTAGGCATCCATGATGTCGGCGGGGATACGGCCGCGGTCGGATACGTCGTATCCGTTGCTACGGGCCCATTCCCGAATGGCCTTGGTCTCGCCGGAGGACGAACGCGAGGCCGACTTCCGCGCCGGCTTGGCCTTGGTCCCGGTCACCCGATGGCCATTCTCGACATAAGGCGCCATGACCTCGCGGAACTTATCGGCGTTCTCATCGCTCAAATCGATGGAGTACTCCCTGCCATCGAATGCGAACGAAATGGTGTTGGCCACACTTCCGAGATCCGATCCGTCCAGATCATCGATGTACTGAACCTGAAATTGCTGCGCCATCTCACACTCCCCTAGCCCGATTTCCCTCTTCGGGAGGTCATTATGCACCCACCCATCACCGAATGCACCTTACTAATTCAATGCAGATCTCATTGACGTGGCAATACCGGGATATGCGCGCCCGGATTGTGGCCGGGATTACCGGGACAATTCACCGGGCCAGTTGTGCGGAGAACTCCCGATATCTCCGGACGATCAACTCGACGATCTCCGGGTGCGCCCCGAGCGGTTCCGAGGTGAGGTCCCCGCCGGCCGAGGCGATTCGGTCCGCGAAGAAACCCGGAGCCAGGAGGTGCGTCGCCACCGCCACTCTCGTGTGCCCGTCCGCCCGGTACGCGGCCACCGCGTCGGCCACGGTGGGGGTCGCGGTCGACGCGAACGCCGCCGTCACCGGAACGCCGAGAAGCCGGGTCAGGGTCTGCGCCAGCTCCCGGGTCTCCGCCAGCGACGACTCGTCCCGGCTCCCGGCCGCGCCCAGCACCACCGCGTCCGCGCCGAAGGCCCCCACCGCGCCGGCCTCGGCGAGGCGCTGCACGACCGCGCGCACGACCTCCGGTTCGTCGCCCAGGTGCGGGGTCTGGACGACCGGCCCCGGCGCGTTCCGGCAGGCCTGTGCGACATCGTGCGTGACATGGAACCCGCGGGCCAGGAAGACCGGGACCACGACCGCCGGCACTCCGTCGGCCAACACCCGCGACGGGCCGGGCGCCTGGACGTCGACCCAGGCCAGCCGGCAATCCACCCCGTCGAGTTGCTTGCGGGACTCGAGCAGGAGTCGGCCCACCACCCTACGGCCGGTCGCCGAACGGGTCCCGTGCGCCACCAGCAGGAGGCGGGGTCGCGTCGTCATACCTCCGAGCATGCCGCAATCCGTATGCAGTTCCGCATCCGCTGGGCGAGACTGGTGGGCATGGGCACCGACGGGACACGGCGGCCGCCACGGCCCGAGGTGACCGTGGCCAACTACGACGCCGTCTACGATTTCTACGGCCCCGGCCGTCGGCGCGACTGGTTCACATATCCGCTCCTGCGGGTGATCGACGCGATATACCGTCCCCGGGTTCGCATCCCCGAGGAGACCGTCGCCGAGCTCCACCGCCTCCACCGGGCGGGAGTGGGCGTGCTGGTGGCCGTCAACCATCCGTCCAAGCAGGACCCGATGGTGCTGGCCGCCAGCCTGTTCGACAAGCGGATCCGGTTCCTGTGCGCCGGCACCGGCCTGACCAAGGACCCGCTCTTCCGGAGCCCGCTGCGGCCGCTGTTCGAGTACACCGGCACAATCCCGGTGTTTCGCGCGAAGAACTACGAGGGGACGGCGTCCGAGATCTATGACGGTGCCGCGGCCCGCCTGATCGACGTGTGTGTGAGCCGGATCGTCGAGGGCGGGGTGGTGCTGACCTTCGTCGAGGGCACCAACTCCTCCGCCGACGACCTGCGCACGCTGCGGCTCGACTCGGTCAAGAAGGGCGTGGGCCTGATGGTGGAGGGGGTCTGCACGGCCGGGGCCCCGGTCGCGGTGCTGCCGGTGGGGCTCGCCTACCACGGCCGCGAGCACGCGAGGGTGCCGCCGCGACGGGCCGTGGCCGCAGCGGGCCCGGTCATCACGTGGGGCCCGGGGGCGGCCCCCACCGTCAACGAGGTGCGCGCGGCCGTCCGGGACGGGATCGACGCGGCGCTCACCACCGCCTGGGCCTAGACCACGCCGGGCACGAGCTGGAACTCGACCCCGGCGTCCTCGAGGTCCCGGGCCGCCGCCGCGAGCGTCGGCGCCGCGACGATCCGAACCACCCCGTGACCGGCTGCGCGTCGAGCCGCGATCAGGTCGGCCACCCGGGCGGCGGGCAGTCCGGGGCCGGCCTCGACCACCTCGACGTCGTCGTCGAGCTCCGACACCAGGCCCACGTCAGCGACACCGTCCACGACCAGCACGTCCGCGGCGTGGACCAGGCGACGCGCGCGGACGGTGAGGAGGTCGCCGTCGCCGCAGCCTCCGACGAGCGCCACCCAGCCGGCCTCGGGGCGGCGGCGGGCGCGCAGCCCTGCGGGCGCGGTGGCCAGGGAGCGGGCGACGTGCCGGCCGACCCGCACCGACCGGCGCGGATCGCCCGAGTCGACGGCGATACGCACCAGCCCGGCCGGGGTCGCGACCGCGGTGCGCGCGGGTACCCGCACCGAGCCGAGCGCGGCGTCGCCGGCGGTCACGCACCAGATGCGCCGCGCCTCGCACCGCGCCGCGATCTCCGCGTCGACCTGAGCATCGCCGGTGGCGACGTGCACCATCCAGGGCGTGTCCAGGTCGGCGGGGATGAAGGACCTGACAACGACGACGACGCCGTCGCCCGCGCCCGCCATCACGTCCGCCATCTCGGGCGCGATGGCCGGCGCGACCACCCGGAGGTGGGCGCCGGCCTCGAGGAACGTCCGCGCCCGCCGGGCAGACACCGGCCCGGCGCCGACGAGCAGCACCTCGCGGCCGGCCAGCCCGACGGTGAGCGGGAGTCCGTCCAGGGCCGGGGCGGGAGCGGGCGCGGCCGTGAGTGCAGCGAGAGCGGCGGTCACAGGTGGATTCCGCACTCGGTCTTGGACGAGCCCGCCCACCGGCCCGAACGCGGGTCCGCGCCGGCCTCGACGCGGTGGGTGCACGGTTCGCAGCCGATCGACGGGTAGCCGTCGTCGAGCAGCGGGTTGAGTAGGCAGCCGTGCTCGTCCGCGTAGTTGTGGACGCGCTCGAGCGTCCACGCGACCAGCGGGTTGATCTTGACCATCCCGTGCTTGGCGTCCCACTCGACGATGCCCGCGCCGGCGCGGTGATCGGTGTCGACGCGGCGGACGCCGGTGATCCAGGCCTCGTAGCCGGACAGCGCGGCGTCGAGCGGCTCGACCTTGCGCAGGCGGCAGCACAGTTCGGGGTCGGTCTCGAACGGCCTGTCGCCCAGGACGGCCTCGTGCTCGGCGATGCTCGCCGGGCTGCGGACGTCCACCACATTGAGACCCGGCGTGGCCGCCAGTGCGTCTCGGACGCCGACGGTCTCCGAGAAGTGGTAGCCGGTGTCGAGGAACAGCACGTCCACGCCGGGGGCGTGGGGCGCGGTCATCTCCGGCACGACCGTGTTGGCCATGGAGCAGGCCACGGCCAGGGCGTCACCGAAGGTCTCGCCGGCCCAGGCCAGGACCTCGGCCGGATCGATCTCGGTGTGGTTGCCGTAGAGCCCGCGGTCGTCGAAGCGGCGCGCGGCCTCCTCGGCGATCGCCTTGAGCTCGTCGGCGCTGCGCTTCCGGCCGGGGCCGGGGGTCAGCACTGTGCTGCGGGGCAGCAGTTCCAGGCCCACTGCGGTCATACGAGGACCTCCTCATCCACCCGGTGTGCCCACTCGGCGAAGGTCTCGCCGGACTCACCGGACTCGACGTACTTACGGATGACACGCTCGACGTAGTCGGCCAGGTCCGAGGTCTTCACTCGCAGGCCGCGGACGGTGCGGCCGAGGCCACCCTCCTCGCGGTGGCTCGCGGCCAGGCCGCCGCCGAGGTGGACCTGGAAGCCCGGGGTGTCGCCGTCGAGCAGCTGGCCCTTCAGTCCGATGTCGGCGGTCTGGATGCGGGCGCAGCTGTTGGGGCAGCCGTTGAGGTGGATCGACAACGGCGTCTCCAGCGGGGCGTCACCCGCGAAGCGCCTCTCCAGCTCGGCGACGAGCTCGGTGGCCGAGTCCTTGGTGTCGACGAAGGCGAGCTTGCAGTACTCGATGCCGGTGCAGGCCATGGTCCAGCGGCGGAACGAGCTGGGGCGGGCGTGCAGGTTGACCGCGGCGAGTCCCTCGATGAGCTCCTCGACCTTGTCCTCCTCGACGTCCAGGACGATGACGCCCTGGTGCGGCGTGAAGCGGATGCGCTGCGACCCGGCGGCCTCGGCGAGGTCGGCCACCTTGGTGAGCACGTCGCCGCCGGCGCGGCCGACGGTCGTGGTGGCGCCCACGAAGTAGCGGCCGTCCTTCTGCTCGAACACGCCGATGTGGTCGCCGGGGGCGGTGGCCTTGGCGGGGGCCGGTCCATCGTTGAGCGCGCGACCGAGGTACTCGTCCTCGAGGACCTGGCGGAACTTCTCCACGCCCCAGTCCTTGATGAGGAACTTCAGGCGGTTGCGGGTGCGCTGGGCGCGGTAGCCGTAATCACGGAACACGCTGGTGACGCCGTGCCAGACCTCGACGGCCTCCTCGGGCCGGACGAAGGCGCCGAGCCGCTGGGCGAGCTGCGGGTTGGTCGACAGGCCGCCGCCGACCCACAGGTCGTAACCGGCGCCCAGCTCGGGGTGGACCACTCCGACAAACGCGATGTCGTTGATCTCGTGGACCACGTCCAGGCTCGGGTGGCCGGTGAACGCCGACTTGTACTTGCGCGGCAGGTTGGAGAACTCGGGGCTGCCGATGTACCTGGCCTTGATCTCCTCGATCGCCGGCGTCGGATCGATGATCTCGTCGGCCGCGATGCCGGCGACCGGGCTGCCCAGCACGACGCGCGGGCAGTCGCCGCACGCCTCCATGGTGGTCAGGCCGACCTCGTCGAAACGCCGCCAGATCTCCGGGATGTCCTCGATCCGGATCCAGTGGTACTGGACGTTCTGCCGGTCGGAGATGTCCGCGGTGTTGCGGGCGAACTCGGTCGAGACGCCGGCGACGACGCGCAGCTGATCGGTCGTCAGTGCGCCACCGTCGATGCGGACACGCATCATGAAGTACTCGTCCTGCAGCTCGTCGGCTTCGAGCTTCGAGGTCCGTGCCCCCGAGATGCCCTGCTTGCGCTGGGTGTACAGGCCCATCCAGCGGAACCGGCCGGACAGATCGTCCGAGGGGATCGAGGCGAACCCCTCACGCGAGTAGACGTCGAGGATGCGCTGCTTGACGTTGAGCGCGTCGTCCTCGGCCTTGAACTCCTCGTTGTGGTTCAGGGTGAGCTTGCCGTCGATCTTCCACTGACCCTTGGGCTTGGGAGCGCGCGCAGGACGAGCGGGGCGAGACGGGGCGGCGGTGTCGGTCATGCCCGCGACCATAATTGAGAACAGACCAGTCTGTCTATTGAGGCAAGCCTAAGTGTCAGCGACCGGCCCGTTCGTGCGCCCGGTGGACACGAAGCCCGCACCGGAGGACGATGTGTGACGCAGCCCACACAGGGTGGGCACAACGTGGAAGGACACGTGATGTTCTCTGACTTCTGGGACGGCCTCGCGAGCGGGTCCGCACGAATCACCCCGGGGCCGTTCGGCTCCGCCGCGATCGACGGATTCCTCTACCTGCCGGCATATATCCTGCGGACCCTCGCCGGGGGCGCGGAGCTCTTCGGTTCCTAGAGCCCGCAGAACTCCCGCCACAGGTCGACCTCTCGCCGAGCCTGCTCCCTGCCCAGGGTGTACGCCTCGGCGAGGCGGTCGACCTTGCGCTCGTAACTGCGGATCTTCACCTGCTCCGGGCGGAAGACCACGGCCTGCCCCGCCTCCTCGAGCGCGTCGATCTCGTCCAGCGTCTCGTTGTAGAGCGCCCACCGATGCAACAGCGCCTCGCCCACGGCGGGGAACCGGCGGAAGTACGACCGATAGAACGGCGTCAGACGACGGGGCGGCACCTTGCGGAAGCCCTCCGGCTGGGTGAGCACCACCAGGAACTTCTCGTACCCGGCGTCGCGGGCGGCGGACAGCGGAACGCCGCCGTCGTGCCCCAGCGCGCCGTCCACGTAGTACTCGCCGTCGATGAGGACCGGTGGCATCCACACCGGCATGGTCGAGGACGATCGCACCATCTTCATCAACTCCGGCATCGTGGCGGCGTCGTCCTCGGTCCAGAACAGCGTCTCGCCGTCGGAGCACCGGAACGTCCCGATCCGCGCGGCGGTGCCGCTGGCCGCGAAGGTGTCGAAGTCGAACGGCAGGACCTGGTCCGGCAGACCGGTCTGCTCGTAGATGTACTCGGCGTTGAACAGCCCCTTGCCCCGGGCGAAGCTGCGCCAGTTGCCGAAGTTGGGGTCCCCGGCGAGCTCCACGAAGCTCTTGCGCGCCCGCACCGCGTCCCGCGACAGGTAGTTGGCCAGGTGTGTGGAGCCCGCCGAGATGCCCGCCACGAGCCCGGCGTGGATCTCGGCCTCGATGAGCGTCTCCACCACGCCGGCGGTGTGCACAGCACGCATGCCGCCACCCTCGAAGAGCAGGGCGACCTCCGGCGCGGTGGGCGCCAGGTCACTGTCACCACCGACGCTCGCTTCGACTTCAGCCACCCGCCCAGGTTACGTGCCGTCGCGCTCTCCTCCCCACAAGCGGGTGCGGACCCGAGATATCGCGGCGAACCATCCGTTAGTGTCGATTCGTGACCCACCTCACCGACCTCGTCGCGAATGTCAACGACATCTACTGGTACGGCGTCATCGCGCTCCTGCTCGTCGCCGGCCTGTACTTCTCGGCCACCACCTTGATCGTGCAGATCCGGATGTTCCCCGAGATGCTCCGGACCATCACGGAGAAACCGGCCGACATCGAATCGGGCAAGAAGGGCATCTCGGCATTTCGAGCCTTCACCATCTCGGCGGCCTCTCGCGTGGGCACCGGCAACGTCGCGGGGGTCGCCATCGCGATCACGGTGGGCGGCCCGGGCGCCGTCTTCTGGATGTGGCTGATCGCGATCCTCGGCGGCGCCACGGCGTTCATCGAGTCGACCCTGGGTCAGCTCTACAAGGTGAAGGGCAGGGATTCGTACATCGGCGGCCCGGCCTACTACATCCGGGACGGGCTGGGCTGGAAGCCGCTGGCCGTGGCCTTCGCCGTGATCATCACGATCACCTACGGATTCGTGTTCAACGCCGTACAGGCCAACTCGATCTCCGAATCCGTCCAGAACCAGTTCGGCCTCAGCGGCACATCCGCGAGCCTGCTCATCGGCATCGGACTGGCCCTGGTCACCGGTCTGGTCATCTTCGGCGGAATCCGCCGCCTGTCCGCGGTCACCGAGATTATCGTCCCGGTCATGGCCGTGGCCTACATCATTGTGGCGCTCGTCGTCGTCGCCATCAACATCACTGAGGTCCCCGACATGATCGGCCTCATCGTCGGCCAGGCGCTCGGCTTCAGAGAGGTCGCCGGCGCGACCATCGGCGCGGCGATCATGCAGGGCATGAGGCGCGGCCTCTTCTCCAACGAGGCCGGCATGGGCTCGGTCCCCAACGCCGCGGCCACCGCCTCGGTCTCCCACCCCGTCAAGCAGGGCCTCGTCCAGTCCCTCGGCGTCTACTTCGACACGCTCGTGGTGTGCTCGGCCACCGCGTTCATCATCCTGCTGTCCGATCCCGAGTTCGGGGGCGACAGGGAAGGCATCACGTTGACCCAGGACGCATTGGCCACCCAGGTCGGTGACTGGGGCGTGCCGTTCCTGATGGTGGTGATCTTCTTCCTCGCCTTCTCCTCGATCCTCGGGAACTCGTACTACGGCGAGGCCAACATCAACTTCCTGCGCGAGAGCCCGCGCACCATCACCGCATTCCGGTTCCTCGTGCTGCTCGCGGTGATCGGAGGATCACTCGGTTCCGTGGATCTGGTGTGGGGTCTGGCCGACCTGTTCATGGGCTTCATGGCCACCATCAACCTGGTGGCGATTCTCCCGCTCGGCGGCCTGGCGGTGACACTTCTGCACCACTACCTCAAGCAGAAGGCGGCCGGCCACAACCCGGTCTTCCATCGCGACGATCTGCCTCAGGCCAAGAACATCTCCTGCTGGGACGGTTCCGATCCCCTCACCCACCAGGACGTCGCCGACGACGCACGGGGGCTCCGGGACGAAGGATGACCGATCCCTCCCGGAACCACTACGTCGCGCTGCCGAAGGCGCACCTACACGTCCACCTCGAGGCCGCCATGCGCGAGGCGACGCTGTGGCAGTGGTGTTCCGAGGACGGTATCGCGGTGCCGCCTTTGGTCGAGTTCAGCGACTTCACGCGGTTCCTCGACGCCTACGGTGTGCTGATCGAGCTACTGCACACGCCCGAGCGGGTCGGGCGGCTGCTCGACGAGGTGGTGGCCGACGCCGCCGCGCAGGGCGTGGTGGCGCTCGAGTACGCGTCGATCCCCGAGAAGTCGGCGGCGTTCGCCACGGCCGAGGAGGCGCTGGAGTTCATCCTGCCCGCGGCCGCCGAGGCGGGGCGTCGGCACGGTGTCTGGACCGGGGCGATCGTCAGCATCGACCGTGGCGCCGGGCCGGATCACGCACTCGCCGGCGCCCGCCTGGCCGCACGCTTCGCCGACCGTGGCGTGGTGGCCGTGGGATTGGTGAACGACGAGCGCGACAGCTCGGTGACCGCGGCGGCGGAGGCGTTCGCGATCGCGCGCGACGCCGGGCTCGGGGTGGTGCCGCACGTCGGCGAACTGGCCGGCCCCGAGGAGGTACGGGCGGCGGTCGAGCTGGGCGTGGACCGCATCCAGCACGGGGTGCGGGCCGTCGAGGACCCGTGGGTGCTCGCCCTGCTCGCCGAGACCGGGACCTGCCTGGACGTGTGCCCGACCTCGAACGTCATCCTGGGCGTGTACCCCTCGCTGGAGCAGCACCCGCTGCCGACCCTGCTGGAGGCGGGCGTGCGGTGCTCGATCGGCGCCGACGACCCGCTGCTGTTCGGCGTGGACGTGGTGGACGAGTACGTGCTCGCCGAGGAGCGGATGGGGATCGCGTCGGCACATCTCGCCGAGTGCGCACGGTCGTCGGTCGAGGCGTCGTTCGCGCCGGACGAGATCAAGCGCGACGCCCTCGCGCGGCTGGCCTGACACTCAGTACAGGTAGACCACCGCGTTGTCACCCCCGCGGCAGATGATGCCGCCGTTGTTGTGGTTGTCGATACAGCCCATCTCGTAGCTCTGGCCGGTCGTCGGGCTGTCCGCCTCGACCATCGCGGGATCCCCCGGGCGGGCGGTGCGGAAGTAGGCGTTGCGGACCGCGACGGCGAACGCGCAGCTGGTGGCCTCAGTTCCCCGACCCGATCTGGGCAGGACTGCCTCACCGGAGTCGCTGCACTCCTCGATGACGCCCGGCGGCCCGTCCACGACGCTCGTCGTGGCGGCCCCCGACGTCGGCGTGGCGACCGTTTCGGCCCCGTCCCCGGCCGGCCCGCGCACCAGCAGGAGGATCACCACGGCCAGCCCGACGACCAGGAGCGCCGAGCCCGCCGCCGCCAGGACCAGACCCACGCCGGGGCCCCGGCGCCCGCCCACGCCGGGGTCGCTCACGCGTCGCGGCGGATCTTGTCGGCGGCCATGATCATCGGGATCTGCAGCGGCAGCCGCCCCCACGCGATCACCTGGTACGGCCAGACCGGCTTACCCCGCCACTCCCGCGCCATCTGCAGGTTGCCGGGGAACACGCCCACGAACAGGGCCGTTGCGGCCGCGCCACCGAGCGCGCGCGTGTCGCGGTTCGCCAGCAGCCCGGCCACTGCGAGCTCGACCACACCGGAGCCGTACGTCCAAGCCCGGCGACTGCCGGGCAGCTCGGGCGGGATCAGCCCGTCGAACGGCTTGGGTGCCACGAAATGCAGCACGCCCATCGTGCCGAGAGCGGCGGGCATCGCCCAGTAGCGGACCGTCTTGGAGGTGGCGTATCTCATGCGCAGAGACTACGTCCAGGGGCCCCGACGCGGCACCGTCCGGGTCGGGAGCTGCGCGCCCAGCAGTGCCGGTCCCGTCACGCCCGCGTGGCCGCGAGCTCGGCGTACGCCGTTCCGCGCTCCTCGCGCTCCCACCAGGTGTCGGGCTGGCTCCCGTCGACCGCTGCGCCGCCCACGCCCTGGGTGATCAGCTCGCGCTTGAGGATCTTGTTGGTCGCCGTGGTGGGCAGCTCGTCGGCGACCCGGACCCAGCGCGGCCACGCCTTGGGCGACAGGTCGGCCTGGGCGGCGAGGAACTCCTCGAACCCGGCCGGGTCGATCCGGGCGTCGTGTCGCGGAACGATCGCCGCCGCCAACTGGTCGCCCGTCCCGCGCGGGTCGGGCAGCCCGTAGACCGCGACGCGGGAGACCGCCGGGTGACGCAGGAGGATCTCCTCGACGATGCCGGTGGCCAGGTTCTCGCCGTCCACGCGCAGCCAGTCGCTGCTCCGGCCGGCCATGTAGACGAAGCCATCCTGATCGCGGTAGGCCAGGTCACCGGACCAGTACATGCCGTCGCGCAGGCGGTCGTCGGTGGCGCCGGCGTCGTTGTAATAGCCCGCGAAGAAGCCGGCGCCCTCCGTGTTGACGAGTTCGCCGACACACTCGTCGAGATTGGTCACGGCGCCGTCGTCGTCGTACATCGCCCGGGGACACTCGACCCCGGTGACGGGGTCGTACACGGCGACCCCCGGGAACGGTTCCCCGATGGACTCCAGCGGTGAGTGCTCGGTGCGGACGATGATGATCGCGAGTTCGGTCGAGCCGTACCCGTCCTTGACGGTGCAGCCGAACCGCTTCGCGAAGGCCGGGATGTCCTTGGGGGCGGCCTCGTTGCCGAAGGCGGCGCGCAGGGTGGTCTCGGCGTCGTCGGGCCGCGGCGGGGTGTCCAGGATGTACGCGAGCGGTTTGCCCACGTAGTTCATGTAGGTCACGCCGTAGCGGCGGATGTCGTCGCCGAACCGGGTCGCGCTGAACCGGCGCGCGAGCACCATGGTGGCGCCCACGGCGATCGCGGGCGAGAAGCCGCTCATGATGGCGTTGGAGTGGAACAGCGGCATGGACACGTACAGCACGTCGTCGGCCGTGAGCTCGAAGGTCGACGCGAGCGACTCGCCGGACATGGTGACCGTGAAGTTCCCGACCCGCACGGCCTTGGGCGCGCCCGAGGTTCCGGAGGTGAAGATGAGCATGAACGGGTCACCGGCCTCGACCGTGGGCGGGTTCTCCGGCGGGGATGCGGCCTCCACGAGCGCGACCCACTCGTCGGAGTCGGTGTCGATCACGCTCACGTCGCCCAGGTCCAGCCCGTCCAGCAGCGGCTTGAGCTGCGAATCCGTGAGGATCACCTGGCAGTCTGACTTCCGGATGTCCCGGGCCAGCCCGTCTCCGCGGCGGGTGGCGTTGATACCCACCGTGACGTAGCCGCCGAGTGCGCCGGCGGCCAACGCGTAGAGCATCTCCGGAGTGTTCTCGAGCAGCGTGCCGACGTGGCGGGGGCGGGCCGAGTCCGGCTGCGCGTTGTCGAGACGGGTCCCGTCGAGAACCTCGGTGATCACGCCCGCCCGCTTGCCCGCACCGCGGAGGTAGTCGCGCCAGCTGATCTCGAGGTCCTCGAAGTGGATCGCCGTCCGGTCGGACTCGGCGTGACGGAGGAGCTGTTCGCGGACGGTGTCGGCCATGGGGATCCTTCGCTGGCGGAGGGGTGTGACCCACATCATAGACAGGCGCCTGACGGGTGTCAGCAATCTCTGGCTCACCTACCCTTGGCGACTCAGGTGCCCCCGGAGGCTGACCCGCGCCCACCGGCCCCGACCGGGGCGGCTGCAGGTGTGTCACGTCAGTAACTACTGTGGGCGAGAGCACCTGCCTCGAGCTACGGGAGATTCACATGGACGTCGCCGCCGTCACCGCGATCGCACCGGACAAGCCTCTGGAGAAGACCACGATCCACAGGCGGGACACCGGCCCGGACGACGTGCTCATCGAGATCGAGTACTCCGGCATCTGCCACTCGGACATCCACCACGCGCGCGGCGAGTGGGGGCGAACCATGTACCCGACGACGCCCGGTCACGAGATCGTCGGCATCGTCCGCGAGGTCGGCTCGGAGGTCACCCGGCACTCGGTCGGCGACCGCGTGGGCGTCGGCTGCATGGTGGGTGCCTGCCACGAGTGCTCCTCGTGCGAAGCCGGCCAGGAGCAGGAATGCGAGCGCGGGGCCGTCATGACCTACGGCTCCCCGCTGCCCGAGGACTCAGTGGAAGGCGCCTCCACGCAGGGCGGGTACTCGACGCACATCGTGGTAGAGGAGCGCATGGTCGTCTCCGTCCCCGACGGTCTCGATCCGGCCGCCGCCACGCCGCTCCTGTGCGCGGGCATCACCATGTACTCGCCGCTACGACAGTGGAACGTCGGCCCGGGTTCGAAGGTCGCGGTGGTCGGGATGGGCGGCCTCGGGCACGTGGGCGTGCAGATCGCCGTGGCGATGGGCGCCGAGGTCACCGTCCTGTCGCAGACAACCTCCAAGCGGGACGATTCGCTGCGCTTCGGCGCCGTCGAGCACTACGCGACCGCCGGCGACGAGGGCAAGCAGAACCTGCGCAACCTGATCGGCACCTTCGACGTCATCCTCAACACGGTGTCCGCTCAGCTGCCGCTCGACCAGTTCATGCGCACGCTCAAGCCCCGCGGAGCGATGGTGGAGATCGGGATCCCGAGCGAGCCGATGTCGCTGCGCGCGGGGTCGGTGACCGGAGGGCGCAAGATCCTCACGGGGTCCATGATCGGCGGCATCCCCGAGACCCAGGAGATGCTCGACTTCTGCGGCGAGCACGGGATCACCGCCGAGATCGAGTTGATCGCGGCCGACAAGATCAACGAGGCCTACGACCGCGTGGTCCGCTCGGACGTGCGCTACCGCTTCGTGATCGACGCCAAGACTTTTTGACCACCGCGCCGAGAGGTTGAGGCCAGTCCGCATACAGACGGCCGGTCCGAACAGCGTTCCCGCCGGAGCGCCAACTTGGGCTCACCTCGTCGTCGTCATCACAGTGCGTCAGCCTCTACGACGGGGCGACTACCGCGAATGGTTCCGGGAGGCGCCGACCTCCACTGCGGCGACAACGACGAAACGATGCCGTCTACACACATATGCGGACGTCACACGTCCCGTGCGAGTTCATAGCGGCGCAGTGCCTCGCGGCGCTCCTCCGCGTGATCGACGATCCGCTCCGGGTACCCGTGGTCGTACCCTGCGGAGTTCTTCCACGGTTCATGGGCATCGCTTCCCTGCAGGTGGGCGAGTTCGGGAACCCACCGCCGCACGTAATCACCCTGCGGATCGAACCGTCGCCCCTGGGTAACCGGGTTGAATACCCGGAAGAACGGGGACGCGTCGCTCCCTGTCCCGGCGACCCACTGCCACCCGTGGTTATTGGAGGCGATGTCGCCATCGAGCAACAGGGACAGGAAGTGACGTGCGCCCACCGGCCACCACACGTGGAGGTCCTTGACCAGAAAACTCGCGGTCACCATCCGGACGCGATTGTGCATCCACCCCTCAGCGAGAAGTTGCCGCATCCCCGCGTCCACGAACGGGTACCCGGTGCGCCCCTCCTTCCATGCCTCCACCAGACCAGCCACCTCCGGCCCGTCGTCATACGGCATTTCGGACAGCTCGTCGCGTAGGTCTCCCCACGCCGAATCAGGTCGATGCCAGAGGACATCGGCGTAGAACTCTCGCCACGCCAACTCGGTGACGAACCGGTGCGCCCCGTCTCCGGAGGAGAACTGGTGAGCGGCGAGTTCGGCCAGAATCGTCCGTGGATGGATCTCGCCATACTTGAGGTGCACTGACAGTCGACTGGTCGTGTCGAGATCAGGACGGTCTCGCCCCTCCTCATAGCCGGCCAGATCCTCGGCGAGAAACGCGCGCCAGCGGTCGAGCGCAGCGGCCTCGCCGGCTCCGGAGGAACGCCCGATCATCCCCTCGCCCGGTGCCGTGGCCCACGTGACGTCCGCTGGTAGGCGACCCGGCCCAGGCCACCCGTGGTCGTGCCATGCGCGCGAGAACGGGGTGAACACCTTGTAGGGCTCACCCGAGCGATTGAGGATACGTCCAGGTCCGACGGCGTACGGTGAGCCAGTCTCCACCAGTTCGCGAGAGTGGCGTTCGAGCTCGGTCCGGACACGGTCATCACGGCGCCGACCGTAGGGTGACGGCTCACGCGAGACGTGCACCTGCCGGCAGTCGACCTCGTCGGCCAGGTCGACGATCACCGCCGCCGGGTCTCCGGTGCGCACCACCAGCCTGCCGTCCATGCACTCCGACAGTGCCGCCAGGGACGCCTCGAGTCGTTCCACCCGTTCCCCTCCGCCAGACAGCAGTACCGGATCACGGACGAACACCGGCAGCACCTCATCCGTGGATTCGAGAGCGGCGAGGAGGGCTGGATGGTCCGCCAACCGCAGATCACGGCGGAACCACACAATCGAGGTACTCACACTGCTCCCGACCGTCCGGGAACGGGAACGCCGGACCGCACCGACACTAGCGGCCCACCGCACGGATGGGCGTGCGATGCCGTCGTGTCGGACCCGTGGTGTCTACTCGGGGTGTGGCCGGGACCCCGGTTCCGCGGCCACCACCCGGCGGCGTCGCCCGACGCCGGGATCTCTCCCCCGAGGAGTTCCTCATGCCACTCACCTGGACCCCCACCGTCGACCGCGCGCTCGCCGTGGCCGCCCGATGCCATGCCGGCCAGACCCGCAAGGACGACCCGACGCCCTACATCGCCCACCCCGTCGCGGTGGCGATGATCGTCTCCGACTTCACCACCGACGAGGACGTTGTGGTGGCCGCGCTGCTCCACGACGTGCTGGAGGACGTGCCGCCGTCGGTGTACTCGGCCGCCGACATGACCGCCGACTTCGGCGAGCGCGTCACCGAGATGGTGCGCGGAGTTTCCGAGGAGAAGACCGCCGGTCAGGAGACGCCGCCGTGGCGGGTGCGCAAGGAGGGCTACCTCGCGCAGCTGGCCGACGACTCCCCGGAGTGCCTGCTCATCTCGGCCGCCGACAAGATCCACAACCTGCGATCGATGGTCGCGGCGCACGGTCGCCTCGGCGACGAGATGTGGGGATTTTTCAACGCCGGGCCGGACGAGAAGTTGTGGTTCTACCGGGCGATCGCGGACACCGTCGGCGAGCGCCTCGGGGACTGCGCGGCGTCGCGCGAACTGCGCCGGGCGGTGGACGACGTGGCCACGCTCGCACCCACGGGCTGATCTGCGCAGGTCAGTCGGCCCAGAAGGAGACCATGGACTGGCTGGAGATCACGGCGCCGTCCTCGTAGATCACCATGCCCGCGGGACTGATCGAGTACACGACGCCGTTGTTGGCGACCGTCGCGGTGCCGCCGGCCACGACCGGATCGTCCACCTCGACCCCGGAGCCGCCGGCCGACCCGCGGTAGTAGTAACGACCGTTGTCGGGGTTGATGCAGATCGAGAACGACGCCTGCGTGGTCCTTCCGATCATTGTCGCGGGGTCGCCGGCGTTGCACCGGGCCTGGCGGTTGTCCAGCCACCCTGAGTAGTCCGCGCCGGACGGGTACCCCGCCGACGGGTTCGGGCGCGGCGCGGGCGCCTCGCGGGTCACCGTGACCGTCTCGCGCTGCGGCGGGGTGGTGAAGACGGTCTCGGTGACAGGGGACTGCGAAGGCTGCGCCGCGGTGGTCGACGACGACGAGGCCACCACACCTCGAGCCTGCCCGTCTCCGGAGGGTCCGCCAGGACGCAGGAAGAGATAGGCGACCACACCGAGCAGTGCCAACACCAGGACTGTCAGCAGGGCGATGAGTGCCGTCATCGGGCCGGAGATCCCGCGCTTCTGTTCGGGCTGATAGCCACCCCAGCCTGCCCCGCCACCGTGCCCGTCGTATGTCATCGATCTCTCCCCCGGCCGCGCCCATCAATGTGATCGGACGGTAGCAGGCCCTCTCCACGATTGACCGGCGTCGCTGCCATCCGTCCCCACCGGCGATGTCGTACCCGTGGGGCACCATGGCCTTGTGACCGGATTCCAGGCCCATTCCACCGCAGTCGCGGACGCGGTTCGTCGTGTCCGAGCGCGCGATCCTCTCTCCCGCATCACCGTGATCGTGCCGTCGTTCGGGGCGGCTCGGGACCTCGTCCGGGCACTGGCCCTGTCGGGCGGCGCGGCCAACGTGGCGGTGCGGACCGCGGCGCAGGTCGTCGCCGAGCTGGCGGCTCCCGCTCTGGCGCCACGGGCCGCCCTGCCGTTGCCATTGCTGGCCGCCGCGGTGGACAAGGCGCTGGACTCCGACCCGGGCCGGTTGCAGGCGGTGGCCACGGAGCCGTTCACCGGGCAGGCCGTGGCCCGGGCCTGCCTCCGGCTGGGCACAGTCGAGCCCGGGTCGGTCGCGCCGGAGACACCGCTGCACGAAGAAGTACTCCGTCTCTCGCGGGAGGCCCTCGTGCGGACCGGCACCGCGTATTACACGCAGTTCGAAGCGGTCACCACGGCCCTTGAGCGGCTGGAGCTCCTCGGGAGCGTGATCGTGGCGGCGCCGCTGCGCGGGACCGAGGTCGAGCGACGGCTGCGGGCGGTGCTCAAGGCCCGCGGGGGGGAGGCGGTACCGGGCACCGGGTCGGACCACCTGGCCTCCGCTGCGGAGCCGGACACCGAGAGCGCGGTGACCGGCACCCACGTGCTTCACGCCTCGGATTCGGACGATGAGATCCGGGCGGTGGTCCGCTTCGTCCGGTCGCGACTCGCCTCCGGCATCCCGGGCCACCGCATCGGCGTGTACTACCCCTCGCCGGATCCCTACCAGCGCCTGTTGCACCGAGCTTTCGCCGAGGCCGGCATCGCCGTTCACGGGCCGAGCGACTCCGGGGTAGGCCGTTCGGCTGCCGGCCGGTCGCTGATCCGGTTGCTGCAGATGGATCGCGACCTGATGGGGCGGGCGGAGCTGCTGTCGATCGTGGCCGAGGGGGCCGTGGTCGCCACCGATGAGAGCGGGAAGCAGGTGTCCTCCCGCCGGTTGGAGCTACTGACACGCACGCGCTTCCCCGTGATCGGAGGCGCCGACTGGGACCGCCTGGCCGAGTCGCTGCGCGTCGAACCGTCAGAGCTGAGCGAACGTGACCGGGAGGCGGCCGCCGCCGTGCTGAACCTGATCACGCGAATCCGCTCCGGACTGGCAGCCATCGATACCGCGGCGTCCTGGGCGGAGACCGCCGAGGCGGCGGATCGCCTCGTGACGGCGGTCTTCCGGCAGAGCCCGGACCGTGCGGCAGTGCTGGCGGTCGTCGCCTCGCTGGCCGACCTGGACACGATCGCGCCCGCCATCACCCGCGATCGTGTCGTGGGCGCCATCTCCTCGCGTCTTGACCCGATCACCGATCGCATCGGTGACGAAGGCGCAGGGGTCGCGTTGGGACCGATCGACGACGCCGTGGGACGGGATCTGGACACGGTGTGCGTGGTCGGCATGGCCGAAGGCCTGCTGCCGGTGCTGGGCCGACCCGATCCGCTGCTTCCCGAGGGCGCGGTCGAGCCGTCCGCCTCCGAGCAACTCGACGAGCGGTACCGGGTCCTGCAACTGGCCCTCGTCGCCGGCGCCACGCATCGGTTGTGTTCCTTCCCCCGGGGGTCGATGCGGGGCGGCGGGGACCGCATCCCCTCCCGGTGGCTGCTGCCCACACTGTCCCGGCTCGCGGGCGCCAAGGTCCACGCGACCCGCTGGCAGGAGGCGGTCGCGGAATGTCCGACCGTCACCGCCGTGCCGTCCTTCGTCGACGGCATCCTCAACCCGCCGCCCGTCCTCGGTTCGGACCCCGCGACCTCCGCCGAACTGCGCATCCGGACACTCGCCGGTTCCGCCTGGCGGGTCGGGGCCGACTCACCCGACCTGCTCGTGCGCGCGCATCAGTTGCGCGCCGATCGCCGGCTGGGCCGCTTCACCCGGTTCACCGGGGACGTCTCCACTGCCGCGGATCTGCTCACGGTGCTGGATCGCCCGCTCTCTCCGACCCGTCTCGAGGACTGGGCCCAGAGCCCGTACCTGTTCTTCCTCAGCACCATCCTTCGGGTCCGAACACTCGATGATCCCGCCGATGCGATCGAGATGGATCTACGCGACTACGGCGACCTCGTCCACACGATCCTCCAGCGCTACGTCGACGACCGGATCGAGATCGGTTCCGGACCGGACCGGGACCTGCTGATGTCCGCGCTCAAGACGGAGTGCGATGCCGTTGTGGCGTCGTCCCCCGGGCTCGTCGCCTCGCTGTGGCGGCGCCGCGAGTTGCTGCTCCGGGCCGAGCTCGACCGGTGGTTCGACGAGGACACGGCCGATGCCGACCAGGGCTGGCGCCCCACCGCGACCGAGCTCGGCTTCGGCCGGGCGGATGACGCCGGCGAGGTACTCGAGATCCCCTACGAGGTGACCACCTCCACCGGCACCACGTCGCTGCTGCTCGCCGGCTCGATCGACCGCATCGACAACCGGTCCGGAGCCCAGCGCGTGACCGACTACAAGACCGGCAGGAAGCCCGAGGACGACGACCAGCCGACAACGGAGGACCCCACCAGGTCGGGCACCAGGTTCCAGCTGCCGCTCTACGCCGAAGCGGCGGCTGCTGCCCGCGACCTGCCGGTGAGCGAGGCACGGTACTGGTACTGCACCGAGAAAGGGGAGTTCACCCAGATCGGCCTGGCGATCACCGACCAGCTACTGGACCGTGTTCGTGCGGACGTCGGTCACCTGGTGGACGCCCTCCAGCGTGGATGGTTCCCGCTCAAGGGCGGCCGGGGCTCGTCCCGCGAACTGGCGAACATCCTCGGCGGCACCGACCTCGACGACGCCTGGGCCGTGCTCTCCACCACAGAACCGATGACCACCCATCCCGCGTTCGCCGGCCTGCGAAGTGCCGACCAGACCCAGAACGAATCGGAGTCGCGCCCATGACCGATCTCGCCGATCAGACCGCCCGCGACCGGGTCGAGTCCGACACCTCCGCCACCCTGTTCGTCGAGGCGGGAGCCGGCACGGGAAAGACGTACGCGCTGGTCCGGCGGCTCAGCGCGCTATTACTGGACGACGAAGTGCCTATTGACCAGATCGCTGCCATCACGTTCACCGAGAAGGCCGCCGCTGAGCTCCGCGACCGGCTCCGCGTGCACCTGGTCGACGAGCGGGACAAGGGCGACCGCCGAGCCGACGCGGCGCTCGCGGGGCTGGACACGGCCGCGATCGGAACGCTGCACTCGTTCGCACTGCGGCTGCTGTCCGAGAACCCCCTCGAGGCCGGGATTCCGCCACGGGTCACCGCCCAGCAGGACACCGCCGAGTCCGCCGCCGTCGACGCCCTCTGGCAGGAGTGCGCCACCCTCCTGTTCGGCAGCGGTCCGACCGCGACCCGGGGCGGCGACCTCGCGCGGGCCGTCGACGACATGCTCGACGCCGGGGTGGGCCCCACCTCGTTCCGTGAGGTCGTCGAGGCACTGCACCGCGACTGGGACCGGCTGCCGGCCATGCCTCTCCACGACGGCGCGCAGCTGCCGCCGAATCCCGACCTCGACGAGGTCGTCGCGGCCGTCGGGTCGATCGTGGGCTGGCGCGACTCCTGCCAGGACGAGACAGACCTGCTGTACCAGACCCTCGGGAAGCACCAGACCTGGCTGGAGGACCTCGACGCAGCTCTTGCCGATGCCACATCCTCGCCCACATGGGTCGAACTGCTGGGTAAGCCCGTCGGGCCCGGAAACGGTGGAAAGGGCCCCAACTGGGGAGGCACCGACGTGGTCAAGGGCATCAAGGATGAGATCAAACAGCTGCCGGGGATCTGCGAGAAAGTCATGGCCACGCACTGGCGGCCCCGCATCCAGCTGACCCTGGATGCTCTCATCCCGGTAGTGCGCAGGCACGCCGACGAGCGGCGTCACCACGGCACCCTGCAGTTCCACGATCAGTTGGTGCTGGCCCGCGAGCTGCTTCACGACCGCGCCGTCCGCGAGCGGGTCCGAGACCAGTACAGACGGATCCTCATCGACGAGTTCCAGGACACCGACCCGATCCAGCTGGACCTGGCGGAGTTGCTCACCGCCGCCGCAGACGGGCCAGGTTCCGAACCCGGCCGGTTGTTCACGGTCGGAGATCCCAAGCAGTCGATCTACCGGTTCCGGCGTGCCGACATCTCCACCTACCTCCGCGCCCGCGGGGGCCGCGACGAGTCCGATCCCTCCGTCGAGGTCGAGCAGCTGAGCACGAACTTCCGGTGCTCGCGGGCGGTGTTGGAGTGGGTGAACACGGTGTTCGGCGAGGTACTGCTCCCGATCGAGGGGATCCAACCCGAGTACCGCGCACTCGCCCCGGCGCCAACGCGGCCCGCGCACGATCCGAAGCACGGGCCGGCTCCGTTCGTCTTCCGGACCGAGGACGCTCCCGAGCACTGCCCGGACGACGCCAACGACGGTCAGCGGCGCCACTGGACCGAGGCGGCCGATGTGGCACGAGTGATCGCCACCGCGATCCGAGAGGGCTGGACCCACGAGTCGAAGGACGGGGAGCAGACCCCCTTGCGGCTCGGCGACATCGCCATCCTCCTGCCATCGCGCGGATCTCTGCCGATGCTGGAGACCTGCCTTGACCACGCCGGGATCGACTACCGGACCGAGGCGTCGTCGATCGTCTACGGGACTCCCGAGATCCGCGAGCTGTTGCTGGCGGTGCGGGCCATGGCCAACACCGCCGACGAGGCCTCGCTCGTGGGAGCGCTGCGGTCCCCGCTGTTCGGCTGCGGCGACGACGATCTGCTGCGCTGGCATGCGGCAGGCGGCACGTGGTCGCCGTACGCCCGCGTACCCGACGAACTCGACGACTCACCCGTGGCCGAGGCGATGCGCTACCTTTCCGGGCTCTCGCTCGAGACCCGGCGGCCAGGCGAATTGCTGGAAAGGCTCGTCAACGACCGCATGGTGTTCGAATCCGTTGCCGAGTCACCGCGGCGTCGGGACCTGTGGCGGCGCATCCGCTTCGTCATCGAGCACGCCTGGCAGTGGGAGGAATCGGCCGCTGATCCCGCCCGCGCTGACCTGCGAGAGTACGCCGATTGGGCACTGTCGCTCACCGCCGAGGACGCCCGGGTGCCCGAGGCGGCGATCCCCGAGATCGGCGTGGATGCGGTGCGCATCACCACGATCCACGCGTCCAAGGGACTGGAGTATCCGATGGTCGTCCTCGCCGGAATGAGCCGAAAATGGCCCGACGACCGGGCGCGACTGCTCTGGACCGAGGACGAGCCGCCGCGACCCGTGGCACGGTTCTCGACGACCGTGCGCGACCCGGCGTTCGCCGCTGCCGCCGACCGCGAGAGGGAGCATTCGCGGGCCGAGCGGATCCGGCTTCTATACGTGGCCACGACCCGGGCCGAGAGCCGCCTGGCCGTGTCCGGGCACGGGTACGCACTGTCCAAGGCCGCCAAGCCCAAGCCTCTCTCACTGTGGGGATCGCTGTTCGGGTCGGTGGTCGAGGAATCCGATGCGCCTGCGCTGGTGGAGTACGGGAAGGACATGCTGCAGAGCGCACCGGTGCCGGCCGTCGACATCCCCGACGCGCTCGAGTGGGCCGAGCGCAGTCGTGAGATCACCGCCCGGTCGGCCGAACGCGCAGGCTGGTCAGCGACACGTATCGTCCACCCCGCGGACCCCGCAGAACCCGGCACACTGGGCGTGCTCGACGGCGCGGAGCGGGAGTCCGGCGATGCGGAGGGGACGCCCTCCCTCCCCGAGCAGCTCGCGACCGCCCTGCGTGAGCGGTTCGCCCCGGCTCCCGCGCGGGCGGAGGAACTCCCGGCAAAGCCCCGCAGTTCTCCGATCGCCGCCGGGCCCGACGTGGGGACGGCTGTGCACTATCTGGCCGAGCACTCGGACCTGGCCGCGCTGCACAACCCGGAAGCCGACACCGCCGCCGCTCTGAGCGAGTGGCAGGGCTGGGCCGAGGGGCAGCTTCAGGCCCTGGGGCTGAGTGGGGGTCTGCGCAGCGCCCGCACGCCGGAGGCTGTCGCCGAGATGGTGGCGGTGGCCCGAACCGCGCTGACCTCGGAGCCCGTTCGCCGGGCCGCGACAATGCGGCACTGGGCCGAGCTGCCGGTCGCCGGCCCCCTGACCACGACCGACGGGGCGACGGTCGCGGTGGACGGTGTGGTGGACCTCGTCGTGGACGAGCCGGACGGCACGCTGTCCGTCGTCGACTACAAGACTGATGTCGCCGTCTCACCGACAACCGTCGACGAGTACCTGCTCCAGCTGTGCGCGTATGCGCAATTGCTCGCCACGGCCACCGGCAGGACTGTGTCGCGGATCGAGCTCGTGTTCTGCCGGGGCCCGCGGGCGTCGGTGGTGACGCGCGAACTCAGCTGAGGTTGGTCCACACCACGCGGCCGTCGACGACAGCCCCGACGGCCGCGTCGCAGGACGAGCCGGTCGTCAACGACTGGTACAGCTCCACGAGCAGGTCGACCACCGAGTCCCACAGGCGGTGCAGCGGCTCGTCGCCGCCGTACGCCCAGACCGAGCCGGCGTCGGAGCCGTCACCGTAGACGACCGCGTAGCCGAAGCCACGGCGCTCGGCGATCGGCCACAGACGAGAAGCCCATCGAACATCGGAGCCCGGCCGGGACCCGAGCCCGCCCTCGGACATCGCGCTCTCGAACCGGACGGACTGCGCATCGAAACCCTGGCCGGCCGAGAGCGGCTCGGCGAACGGGAACAGCCCTTCCAGGGAGTCCAGACCAGTCCGACGTAGATGCCACAGCAGGGTACGTATGCCCGCCTGGTCGTCCACCCCGCAGCTGTCGAGCAGCGCCCCCGACTCATCGGACGAGGAGCGCGGGTCATCGGACCACGCCCCGGTCGGTGGCCGCACGCCGACCATCATGGCGATCGCGTCGCACAGCTCGCCGATCTGTTCGTTCAACACGGCGGACGCGTCCTCGCGCGCCGACATCGAGCGCCGGGCCGGGCGGGCCGAGCCCGCGGCCGAGTCCGCAGCCGAGTCCGCAGCCGAGCCCGCGGCTGGGGCTGCGGCTCGCGCCGGAACGACCGGCGGTCCCGGGGTGCCCGCCACGGCCCGGGGCGCGGGCTCCGGCGGGACCGAGAGAAGCGGCGGCGCCTCGATCTCGGGCTTCTCCATCGCGGAGCTGATGCCGGCCAGGACGCCGTCGAAGGCCGCGCCGAAGTCCGTGCTCCAGTCGGAAGCGGGCGCGGCGTCCCACTGCGGGTCGGCGGCATAGCGGGCGGAGTGAGGGTCTTCGGAATGGGAGTCGGTGTAGGACGCCGCGGGTGTCGTGGGTTCAGGCGCCGGAGCGGGATCAGACCCGGCGGCCGGGATCGCGGGCAGCGCGCCCGTCACGTCGGCCAGGAGGTCCATCCGTGCGCGACGACCGTCGTCGAGACGTCTGCGCTCGGAGCGTGTGAAGGACATGACCGGCAGGGTCAGCAGCAGCGCCGCCTGGCGGCCGGTGAAGCCGAATCCGAGCTTGAGCGCGCGCCGTGCCTCGACCGGGGATTCCGCCTCCCGGATGACCTCCATGACCGCGTCGAGGTCTTCGGCGGCCAACAGAATCGCCTCGGCCTCGTCATACGCGCGTTCGAGATCATCCCCGGGTCCGAACCATCCCCCATCTGCACTGATCGCACCCATTCACGGCCCCGTTCTCTCACACATCCGGCCCGACCGGCACCGGACGCCCGGAATCCTACGCGTACTCGGCCCGGATCAGCCGTCCGTTCTCCGCCTCGACCACGGGGGCTGTGACCGAAATCTCCTGACCACATCGCCGTGCTGACCTGCGGCGACGCCCACCGGTTGCAATCTTCAGGATTGTGGAAGGTTCGTCGCGACAGAACTACGTAGGGTCAAAAGTATGAGTAACCGTCTGGCACTGCAGGCGTGGGAGGGCCCGCAGCCTGACACCGAGCACACCGAGCACACCGAGCACGCCGACCCGGAGCATCCCGCGCCGGCGCCGTCCGCCGCGCACAGCAGCGCGGCGGGCACGGACGCGGCGCTCCTGCCGGCCCCACTGCACACACTGGGCGCCGCCACACTCGGTGGCCTGGCGGGGCTCGGAGCCGTCTACCTGGTGGCGTCGCGGCTGGCCGGGACGTTGGCGGCCGTGGCGGCCGTCGTCATGATCTTCGCCGTGACCATGGCCGGGCCCTGGGTCCACGCCCGCGCGGGCACCGAGCTGGGCCGCGTGATCGCCGTGGCGCTTCAGGCGGTGGCGTTCGGCGGCGCGATCGGCGGCCTGACCATCATGACCTGAGGCGCGTCCCCAGGGCGTCCACCGCGTCGCCGTCCATCCCGGCACCCTCGACGAGGTACCGGCGGATGTCACCGAACTCCTTCTCGAGCGCCGCGAGCGAGCGCCGCATGTTGGCCTCCTCGACGCCCATCAGCTCCTGGATCGCGTCGGCCTGGTGGGGCATCTTGACCCGCACGTACTGCATGATCGCCTCGGTGAGATCCGCGGTGTTCTTCTGCGAGATCATGTAGTCGGCCACCACGTCCTCGTGCGACACCCCGGCGAGCAGCTGCAGGATCGCGGAGGTCCAGCCCGTGCGGTCCTTTCCGGCGGTGCAGTGGACGATCGACGCCCCCGTCGACCCGGCCACGGCGGTGATCGCCCGGCCGAACGCGGTGCGCTCGGCGTCGCCGAGGATGAACTGCTCGTAGGTCTGGGCCATCTCGGCGCGCGCCTCGTCGACGCTCACGATCCCCGAGTTCATGAGGGTGGCCGCGCTGGACTTGCCCTGGAGGATGTCGACCTGCACATTCGTCGCACCCGGAACCGGGACGTCCGGCTGCTGGGACACCTCCATCTCGGTGCGCAGATCGACGATGGTGGTCACGCCGAGGGTTTCGAGAACGTCGACGTCGCCGCCCATGGCTGAGATCGCGGCGGACCGGAAGACGATCCCGCGCGCCATGGCCCCTGCGGGGGTGACCGGGTAGCCGGGCCCGGCCACGTCCCGGAAGTTGTGGATGCCGGACAGCGTGACCGCTCCGTCGGCGCCCTCGATCCGGCTGCGGACCACCGTGTCGTCGTCGTTCCCCCGGTCGATCTTCGTACCCGCGCTGCCGTTCCGGTCCTGTCCAGCCACTATCCTGCGCTCCTTAGGTGATCCGGACGCCGACGATCGAGCGCCATGAGGTCTTTCTTACCGCATTGCCGCGCCCGATGGTTCGCGGCTGCCTGACGAGTGTGGAGTATCGCCCCGGTCGAGGGCGGGGCGGCCGAGGCGCCCTGACAGGTGTCAGGAATGCGGGGTGATCCGCCGCCACGCGGCCCCGCCATGGCCTACTCTCGCGATCCATGGGCCCCGCCGCTATCACTCCCGGACGCTTCAACCCCGGGCACGCCATGCCGCACGCGACGTTCGGCGACATCCTGCTCGAGCGCGCGACCGACGACCACCCGGGCCTGCGCTTCGAGGACTCGTCATGGTCGTGGCGCGAGTTCGTGGCCGAGGCCGCCGTACGCGCGGAGATCCTGCGCGCCCTGTCGCGGGAGTACGCCGACTCCTACGCCGACCGGCCCGAGCGTTACCGCCGGCTACACGTCGGCGTCCTGCTGGAGAACGTGCCCGAGTACCTGTTCCTGGTGTGCGGCGCCGCGATGGCGGGCGTGACGATCATCGGCATCAACCCCACGCGCCGCGGCGCGGAGCTCGCCTCGGACATCCGGGGCGTCGACTGCGACGTGATAATCACCGACGACGACGGCGCCGCGCTGCTCACCGGCCTGGACACCGGTGGCGCCGGGAGTGTGGGAGTGGAGTCCGCGCGGTGGCGGGAGCTGCTCGCCGCGCACGCCGGGTCCGAGCAGCGCCTGGACGAGACCGCGCGCGACCCGCACACGCCGCTGGCCCTGCTGTTCACCTCGGGCTCGACGGGTGCGCCCAAGGCCGTGATGTGCTCGACCGGTCGGCTGGCCATGCTCGGCACGGTCAACTACCGGGGGCTGGTCCGCAGCGACGTCACCTACAACGCGATGCCACTGTTCCACGGCAACGCCCTCATGGCCGCGTTCGCTCCGTCGGCCTACGTCGGCTGCACGTTCACGATGCGCCGCACGTTCTCGGCCTCGGGTTTCCTGCCCGACGTGCTGCGCTTCGGCGCCACCTACGTCAACTACGTCGGCCGCTCCCTATCGTATGTGCTGGCCCAGCCCGAGCGGCCGGAGGAGGCGCACACGGCGCTGCGGATCGTGTTCGGCACGGAGGCCTCCGTGCACGACCGGGCCGAGTTCGCGCGCCGGTTCGGCGTGACGCCCGGCGAGTCCTACGGCAGCAGCGAGGGCGGCGTGGTGATCTCCCGGACCCCCGACACCCCGCCGGGCGCGCTCGGGGTGGCGGGCGCGCATATGGACGTGGCGATCCTCGACGAGGAGGGGCGCGAGTGCCCGCCCGCGCGGTTCGACGCCGACGGCGGACTCGCCAACGCGGCCGAGGCGATCGGCGAGATCTGCAATCTCAGCGGCGCTGCCCTGTTCGAGGGCTACTACCGCAACCCGGAGGCCACCGCCGAGCGCAATATCGGCGACGTCTTCCACTCCGGCGACCTGGGGTACAAGGATCCGGACGGCTTCTTCTACTTCGCGGGCCGCTCCGGCGACAAGATCCGCGTGGACAGCGAGAACTTCTCCGCCGGCCCGATCGAGCGGATCCTCGACCGCTTCCCCGGCGTACTCGTGGTGGCCGTGTACCCCGTGCCCGACCCCCGCACGGGCGACCAGGTGATGGCCGCGATCCAGCTCGAACCCGGGGCCCGCTTCGACCCGGCCGCCTTCGGCGAGTTCTGCCGCGCCCAGCCCGACATGGGTACCAAGTGGGCGCCCCGTTTCGTGCGGATCCTCGAGGCGATGCCGGTCACCGCCACCCGCAAGATCTCCAAGCCGAGCCTGCGTCGCGAATCCTGGACCGAGCCGGGTGAGGTCTACCTGCGGGATCCTTCCGGCGAGTACCGCCTGCTGACCGACGCCGACCGCGCCGCGCTGCTCGCCCAGTACGAGACCCACGGCCGCCGACCCGCCGGCGTGTGAGTGAGCGGGGTGTGAAGATAGGACCATGCAGCCTCTCCGCCCGGTGATCGCGGCCCTCGGTGTCGCCGTCGTCGTCGTCCCCACCGTCGCTCTGACCGGCGCCGCGTCCGCCGACCCGCTCGGCTCGGCGGTGGTCGGCGCGGCCACCTCGCTGGGTGCCGTCGGTGCGCCCGCGTCGGGGTCGGTGGAGGCGTTGCCGTCGGGCTCCCACGCGGGCTCGGTCGACGCGCTCGACGCCGGGTCGGACGCGGCGTTCGGCCTGGGGGCGTCCTCGGACTCCGCCGGGGCCCCGATCGGCGCGTGCGAGGGCCCCACGCCGCGCGTGATGACGTTCGGCGCCACCCCACCGCCGGTACTGGGCTGGACCGAGAACATGGCGTTCGACGGCGAGGGACGCCTGTGGGTGTCGAAGACGTTCCTGGACCGCGTCGACGCGTACGACGACGACGGCGAGGTGGTCGCCAGCGTCCCCGTGCGCGCCCCCGGGGGAATCGCCCCGGGCCCCGACGGACGGATGCACGTCGCGGCCGGGACCGGCTACCTCGCCGAGCGCTCCGACCTCGTCACCTTCGACCCCGCGGCGGAGCGGCCGGAGGCGCGCATCGAGGCCCGGCTGGAGAACCGGAAGAACGGGCTGGCCGTGGATTCAGACGGCAACCGCTATCTCACGAGCCTCGAGGACACCGGGCTGACCAGGGTCGGCGCGGACGGCGAGGTGGACCACGACTGGTCGCGGGCGGCGGCACTCGGGGTGTCCAACGGGATCGCGATCGAGGGCGACACCGCATACGTCACGCAGTCCACCGACCGGACCATGGTGCACGCCGTCCCGCTGGACCGGCCGGGCGAGTGGACCACCACCGAACTGACCGCGCCGCCCACCACGCCGCGGGGGCTCGACGATCTCGACATCACCGCCGAGGCACTGTTCGTGACCTCGTGGTCGTCCGGCGAGGTGTACCGGATCGACCGGGCCAGCGGCGAGGCGTGCGTCCTGGTCGGCGGGATCCCGCGGGCGACGAGCGTGCTGGTGGCCGACGGGTTCGGCGACTTCGGGCCGGGCGACCTGCTGGTCACCTCTCTACACGGGCCGATCCGGCACGTGGCGCTGGGCTGAGGCCGGAGTCAGAAGCGGCTCAGCACGCGCGGCTCAGCGCAGCACCTTGAGCTGGAACGGGTAGTTCATCGTCTCGCCCTTGGTCGCACGGAGGGTGCCGATCACGTGGCCGATGATCTGGCCGAGGAAGGACACCGCGAGCAGGATCAGACCGATCGGGATGCCGATGACCGTGATGATGAAGATCCAGCCGACGATGCTCATCAGCCACAGGCCGAGGTTGAAGTTGAACGAGCCCGCGGCGGCCTGGCGGACGAACGGGCTGCGGTCCTTGTAGATCAGCCACATCACGAGCGGGCCGACGAAGGACAGCCACCCGGCCGAGATCACCATGGCGATGAGGCTGGAGGCGTGCGCGAGGGCCGCGGCGGTGCGGTGTTCGGAGTCGACCGGGACGGGCTGGGCAGGCTGGTGGCCGTGGGGGCCACCGGGGGTGGGCTCGCCGTACTGCTGGAATCCGGGCTGCTGCGTCATGCCTCCAGTGTCCTCGCCTGGCGGCGGGCCCGCATCGGGGATGTCCCGGGGATTCACGCGGATGTCACACCCCGCGCCTACCCTGGCGCCATGGCCGACCACTCCGCGCCCGACCACAGCGAGCCCACCCAGTCCGAGTCCGTTCTGCCCCCGGCCGTCACGACCGACGGGCCCGACCCGCTCGAGGGGGCCGTCGCCCCGTTGCGGGACGACGTGCGGTTCCTCGGCGCACTGCTGGGCGACACCGTTCGCGAACAGGAGGGCCGCGAGGTCTTCGACCTGGTGGAGACCGCCCGTCGCACCGCGTTCGCCGTCCGCCGCTCGCAGGCCGACCGCGACGAGGTGGCCGCCCTGTTCACCGACGTGCCCACCGATCGGGTGATCCCGGTGATCCGGGCGTTCTCACTGTTCGCGCTCCTGGCCAACGTGGCCGAGGACCTGCACCAGGAGCGCCGCCGCCGGATCCACACCGCCGCCGGCGAGCCCCCGCCGGACGGCGATCTCGACGCGACCTGGGCCCGCCTGGCGGACGTCGAACCCGATCCCGAGCGGCTGGCCGCCGTCCGCGCCACCGCCCGCGTCGCGCCCGTGCTCACCGCCCACCCCACCGAGACGCGCCGCCGGACGGTCTTCCAGGTCACCCGGCGGATACTCGATCTCATGCGTCGCCGCGACGCCCTGCGCACCGGCCCCGCCGACCGGGTGTCGGAGGCGGAGATCGAGGCGATCGAACTCGACATCCGCCGCCAGGTGCTCACCCTCTGGCAGACGGCCATCATCCGCAGCGAACGGCCCCGTATCGAGGACGAGGTCCTGGGCGGACTGCAGTACCACGAGGCCACGCTCATGGACGTGATCCCGCCGCTCAACGCGGAGATCGCCGAACGGCTGGGCTGCGGCGACCGGCCCATGGTGCGCCCCGGCTCGTGGATCGGCGGGGATCGCGACGGCAACCCGTACGTCACCGGGGACGTGGTGCGGTTCGCCACCGGCCAGGCCGCCGCGCTGCTGCACCGGCACTACGCCGACCAGCTGCGACTGCTCGAGCAGGAACTGTCCCTCTCGCAGCGCCTGGTGGAGGTGCCCGCCGAGCTGCGCGACCTCGCGGACTCCCTCGCGGAGGCCAACGAACCGGGAGCCGCGGCGCGCGAGGACGTCCCGTTCCGCCGCGCCGTGCGGGTGGTCAGGCGCCGGCTCGCTGAGCGGGAGAGGTCGTTGTCGTCGTCGGGATCATCGCCCGGGGCGGTGGCTGCGGCCGGTGGTCGCGACGACGAGGCCTCCACCCCGGCCCCGTACACCTCCCCCGCGCAGATGCTGGCGGACCTCGAGGTGATCGATGCCGCGCTCGGTGAGGTCGGCGGCGACCTGCTGCGGACGCCGCGCCTGCGTGACCTGCGGTGGGCGGTGCGCACGTTCGGGTTCCACCTCCAGGCGCTGGACATGCGGCAGAACTCGGAGTCCCACGAGGAACTGCTCGGCGAGCTGTTCGCACTGGCAGGCGTGAGCGAGGACTATGCGGCGCTCGACGAGGACGCGCGCGTGAAGCTGCTGCTGGCCGAGCTGTCGCACGACCGGCCGCTGCTCGGCCCGCGCGCGGAGCTGTCCGAGACGGCGGCGCGCGAGCTGGGCGTCATGCGGGCGGCGGCCGCGGCCGTGGACCTGCTCGGGCCCGAGGTGGTGCCGCACTACATCGTGTCGATGTGCGGGTCCGTGTCCGACCTGCTCGAGCCCGCGATCCTGCTGCGCGAGGTGGGACTGTTCTCCGGCGATCCGGCCGAGCCGCGGTCGGGCGTGCGGCTCATCCCGCTGCTCGAGACCATCGACGACCTGGCGGCCGGGCCCGGCATCCTCGACGCCGCGCTGGCGATCCCGCAGTTCCGGGCGCTCGTGCGCGGGCAGGGTGACGTGCTCGAGGTGATGCTCGGCTACTCGGACTCCAACAAGGACGGCGGCTACCTGGCCGCCAACTGGGCGCTGTATGAGGCCGAACGCGATCTCGCCGAGAGCGCGGCCCGCGCCGGCGTGCACCTGCGCTACTTCCACGGCCGCGGCGGCGCGGTGGGCCGGGGCGGTGGCAACTCCTACGACGCGATCCTCGCCCAGCCGCCCGGTGCGGTGCAGGGGGCGCTGCGTATCACCGAGCAGGGCGAGGTCATCTCGGCCAAGTACTCCGAGCCGCAGCGGGCGCGCCGGAACCTGGAAGCGCTGGTCGCGGCCACGCTCGAGGCCTCGCTGCTGGACGTCGAGGGACTGGGCGAGGATGCCGGCGAGGCCTACGAGGTGATGGGTGAGCTCGCGCGGCTCGGGCGCGAGGCGTACGCGTCGCTGGTTCACTCCGACCCCGGGTTCATCGAGTACTTCACCACCTCGACGCCGGTCAGCGAGATCGGGGAGCTCAACATCGGGTCCCGGCCCACGTCCCGGAAGCAGACCGCCGGGGTCGAGGACCTGCGGGCGATTCCGTGGGTGCTGTCGTGGTCGCAGTCGCGTGTGATGCTGCCCGGTTGGTTCGGGGTGGGCACGGCGTTGCGTCAATGGGTCGACGGCGAGGGCTCGGCGGGTAGCGCGGTCGGCGCCGCTGCCGGATCCTCTGCCAGCTCTTCGCCAGAGCAGCGGCTCACCACGCTGCGGCGGCTGTACGCCGACTGGCCGTTCCTGCGCACCACGCTGTCCAACATGGCGCAGGTGATGGCCAAGGCCGACATGGATCTCGCGGGCCGCTACGCCTCGCTGGTTCCCGATGCCGAGGTGGGCCGGCGCATCCATCGCGTCATCTCGGAGGAGTTCGACCTGGCGCGCGAGATGCTGCTGTCGGTGACCGGCCACGAGACGCTCCTCGACGACAACCCGGCGCTCGCCCGGTCCGTCCGCAACCGCTTCCCGTACCTCGAGCCGCTCAACGTCCTGCAGGTCGAGCTGCTGCGCCGCTACCGGTCCGGAGACGAGGACCCGAAGGTCCGCACCGGCATCCAACTGACCATGAACGGCCTGGCCACGGCGCTACGCAACTCCGGCTGACCGGCCCCCTTTCCTCCTCAAGAGCGTTCGGCACACGTTTCGCCAGGGCGGTCTCAGGGAGCCAGCGCAACACCGTTGATGAGTTCGTTCATCTTGACA
>NZ_JBSHCV010000026.1:0-29383 GCF_053615975.1 Dietzia sp. NPDC055877
CGAGGCGCCTCACCCGCAGACCGCGTACACAACCACAGTGGTCAGTACAACTAGCCGGCCGTGCTGTCCACGAGTCGGTAGCCCTGACCGCGGACCGTCTCGATCGAGCGCGCCTTGAACGGCGTGTCGATCTTGCGGCGCAGATAGCCGACGTACACCTCGACGATGTTGTCGTCGCCGTCGTAGGCCGAGTCCCACACGGACCGCATGATCTGGGTCTTGGACACCACCTGGTTGCGGTTCCGGATCAGGTACTCCAGGACCGCGTACTCCCGCGAGGTCACGGTGATCCGGGTGTCGCCGCGGCGGACCTCCCGCGCGGCCGGGTCCACCACGAGGTCGCCGGCCTCGAACACCGCGGGGCGCTCGGGGGCGCCCCGGCGGACCAGCGCGCGCAGGCGCGCCTCGAGCACCACGAACGAGAACGGCTTGACCAGGTAGTCGTCCGCTCCGAGGTCGAACGCGTCGGCCTCGTCGTACTCGCCGTCCTTGGCGGTGAGCACGAGCACGGGCGTCCAGATCTCGCGGCGGCGCATCTCGCGCACCACCTCGTAGCCGTTGCGGCGCGGCATCATGATGTCGAGCACCACGACGTCGTACTCCTCGTCGGCGGCCATCGCGAGACCGGCCTCGCCGTCACCGGCGGTGTCGACGGCCCAGCCGCCGGCGACCAGTCCGCGGCGCAGGCTCTCCCGCAGCGCAGGCTCGTCGTCGACGACCAGGACTCGCATCGGCGCTCAGGCCTCGGAGTCGATCTTGTGGTCCATCTGCTCGGCCGGGACCACCGAATCGGCGTGGCGGCGCACCACCTTGGCCGGCACCCCGGCGACCGTGGTGTGCGGCGGCACCTCGTGCAGGACCACCGAGCCGCCGGCCACCCGCGCGCAGTCGCCCACACGGACGTTGCCCAGCACGATCGAGCCGGCGGACAGCAGCACGCCGGAGCCGATCTTGGGATGGCGGTCGCCGTCCTCGTTGCCGGTGCCGCCGAGGGTGACGCCCTGCAGGATGGATACGCCGTCGCCGATCACGCAGGTCTCGCCCACGACGATGCCGGTGGCGTGGTCGACGAGAATGCCCGACCCCACGCGCGCGGCGGGGTGGATGTCCATCGCGAACACCTCGGAGATGCGGCTCTGCAGGAACGAGGCCGCCATGACGCGTCCGGAGTGCCACATCTCGTGGGCGACCCGGTGCACCTGCAGGCCGAGGAACCCCTTGGCGAACAGGTACGGCACCAGGTAGTTGGGGTAGGCCGGGTTGCGCTCGTAGCTCACCACGAGGTCCGCCGCGACCGCCTCCAGGACGTGCGGGTTCTCCGCCAGGACGGCGCGGATCTCCTTCTCCAGCACGTGGCGGCCGATCTCCGGCGTCGCGATGCGGGAGGCCGCCAGCCGGGACAGGGATTCACCCAGGTCATCGCACCCGTCGATGAGGTCAAGGACGAGGCCGGCGATCAGCGGCTCGGTCCTGCTGGAGGCCGCGTCGAGCGACAACTGGTTCCAGACCGCACGCACGGAGGAGTCGGCCTCCGCCTGCGGCACGCACGGGTTCTCGATGCTCAGCTCGATGGTCACCCCACCCAGGGTAGGCCCGCGTCGTCGCGGGGGTCGAGTCGCACCGGTCGGAGAACGCGGCATCATGGGGGCATGATGCTCATCAACGTCCGTTTCGACGTCAAGCCCGAACACGCCGATTCCTGGCTCGAGATCACCCGCGAGTTCACCGAGGCCACCCGCGCCGAGCCGGGCAACCTGTGGTTCGACTGGTACCGCTCCACCGAGACGCCCACCGAGTTCCTGCTGTGCGAGGCGTTCCGCGACGGCGACGCCCCCGCCGAGCACGTGGGGTCCGCCCACTTCCAGGCGTTCACCGGCTCCGCCGCGCAATACCTGCAGCGCACTCCGCGGATCATCAACACCACGCTCGAGGGCGATGCGTGGGGGACGATGGGCGAGATCACCGTCGAGTGAGCTCCCGGGCCGCAAATAGGCGCTGACCTGGGGTGCCCTGCACACAGCGTGCAGGGCACCCCAGGTCAGAGGTGTTCGTGGGTCAGTGTCGGTGGTGCCGGGTCAGCTCTGGCTGCCGAGCGCGGACTGCGCGAGAGCGGCGAGATCGATCGGCCACCACTGGCCGTAGTCGAGGGCGTAGACATCGTTGATGTCGCTCTGGACGCCCCCGACGGCCCACTGCTTGCCGGCCTTCTGGTGGATGGTGGCGTGCGGGTTGAGGCGCCCGTTCGAGCCCCAGTCGTGCTGCCAGAAGTACTCGCCGAGGTTGCGGCCACGGCACCAGTCGATGGTGGGGGCGTTGGCGTACACGCCGAGCTTCATGCCGGCACCGTTGAGATGGTGGCGCCACCGCTCGAGGTAGGGCGCGATCAGGTTGTCGAACTGCGCGCGGCTGGGGTTGTCGTCGATCGCGACGTACATCGGAACTCCGCCCGGGCCGCCGGCCTCACGGTGGATCCGGATACCGACGGGCGCGTGGGTGTCCGCGCCGCCGGCCCCGCCCTTCCAGTCGGCGGAGTCATCCTTGCCGTACTGGTAGCAGGAGACCATGCTGAGGCCGTGGGCGCGGAAGTCGTCCACCTCGCGGCGCAGCAGCGGCTTCCCGCTCATCCACTCGGCGCCGGGACGACGGTTGGAGCAGTAGCGGACCGCGCCCATGTGGCCGGCCGCACGAACAGCGGCACCGGACGGCGGCCCCGACGCGTAGTCGAGGATCGTGCCGATCGGGATCCCCGCACCGGCGCCGGGAAGGCCTCCGAGCCCGGCGGGGATGGAGGACTGGGCGCCGACGGCGGGCGTGATGCCCGCCGCGAGGGCGCCGGCCCCGGCCACGCCGATACCGGCGCGACGGAGGAAGGTTCGGCGGTCGAACGTCATGGAGGTACTCCGGGTTCTCGGTCAGTGACGGTGGCGCGTGTGGCGGATGGGGCTCGCGCCCCCGACGAGTGTGACACAAGAACGTCGCGGCGTCTCCCCCCGGCGTTACCACACGGGTGGAGCGCCATCGGCCAGGCGCGGCTGGTTGACTGATGTTCATGACCCGCTCGCGCAGATGGAACACCGCCGACATCACTGATCAGACCGGCCGCACCTTCGTCGTCACCGGCGCCAACACGGGGATTGGCTTCGCCACCACCAGGGCCCTCGCCGAGCGGGGCGCGCGCGTGATCATGGCCTGCCGGAACATCGAGAAGGCCGAGGCCGCGCGTGCCACCCTGCCGGCCGTCTCGCGGGCACTCACCGAGGTCCGCCGGCTCGACCTGGCGGACCTGGACTCGGTGGCCGCGTTCGTCGCCGACGCCACCACCGGCGAGGGCGCGCTCGAGCGGATCGACGTGCTCATCAACAACGCGGGCCTGATGAACATCCCCCACGGCCTCACCGCCCAGGGCCACGAGATGCAGTTCGGCGTCAACACGCTGGCCCACCATGCGCTCACGATGGGGCTGGCGCCGCTGCTGACCGACCGCGTCGTCTGGCTCGGCTCGCTGGCCCACCTGTGGGGCCGCATCGACACCGACGACCTGGACTCGGAGCGCCGCGGCTACCGCCCGCTGGGCGCATACGGGAATTCCAAGCTGGGCTGCATCATGCTCGCCTACGAGTGGCAGCGCCGCTTCGACCGTGAGGGCAGGGGCCTGCGCTCGGTCGCCGCGCACCCCGGGTACACGGCCACCGAGCTCATCCGGCAGAGCGGCCGCCCCCTCGCCGACCGGTTCTTCGAGCTCGGCAACTCGATCCCGGGCGCCGGGCTCAGCCCGGAGCAGGGTGCACTGCCGGTCCTGTACGCGGCCACGGTCCCGGACATCGCCGGCGGCGCGTTCGTCGGGCCCGACCGGGCCGGGGGTCTGCGCGGCTACCCGCGGATCACCTGGTCGACGCGCCGCTCACACGACGCCGCCGTCTCCGCGGATCTGTGGCAGCGCTGCACCGACATGGCGGCGTTCCGCTAGCCGAGCAGGCCGGCGGCGGCGAGCCCGGTCCGGAGCTTCTCCTGGTGCTCGGCCGGCCCCTGGAGCAGCGGCATGCGCAGCCGGTCAGAGTCGATGATGCCCTGCATCTTCAGGGCCGCCTTGACCTGGATCGCGCCCTGCGAGGTGTGCATGATCGCGTCCACGGCCGGGATGAGGCGGGCGTGGATCTCCCGGGCACGGCCGAGATCGCCGGCGTCGACCGCGCCGACCATCGCACGGTAGTCGTTGCCGGCCACGTGGCCGACAACCGAGACGACGCCGGTCGCACCCAGCGCCAGGAACGCGAGGTTGAGCACGTCGTCACCGGAGAACCACAGCAGGTCGGTCTCGGCCATGAGGCGGCTGGCCTCGAACAGGTCGCACTTGGCGTCCTTGACCGCGCGCACCTGAGGGATCGTCGCGAGCTGACGGATGGTGTCCGTGGTCAGGGCGGTGCCGGTACGGCCGGGGATGTCGTACGCCATGACGGGCCGGTCGGCGGCCTCGGCGATCATCCGGAAGTGCTCGACGATCCCGTGCTGGGTGGGCTTGTTGTAGTACGGGGTCACCACGAGCAGCGAGTCGGCGCCACGGGCGACCATCTCGCGGGCAGCGCGCATCGAGTGCTCGGTGTCGTTGGTGCCGCAGCCGGCCATCACCTTGACCCGGTCCCCGACCGCCTCGACGACGGCCGCGACGGAGTCATAATCCTCGTCGTCGGTGGTCGTCGCGGACTCGCCGGTCGTGCCGTTGACCAGCAGGCCGTCGTGACCGTTGTCGACCAGGTGGACCGCGAGCCGCTGCAGACCGTCGAAATCGATCGAGCCGTCGTCATGCATGGGGGTCACCATCGCGGTGATGACCCGACCGAAGGGGTTGTCGGACATGCGCACCAGACTAGGCCACATCAGTGGTGATGCGCGCCCGGGCGGGCGCGGGTGCGGCGTACATCACCTCCGCAGGGCCGCCGTCCTAGCGGACCTTGTCGGGGTCGGTGTTGAGGAATCGGCCGAGAGTGTTGTCCACGACGATATGGGCCACCTCGTTGGTGGTGGCTACACCCACGCGAAGGGTGGTGATCAACGCGTTCTGCAGCATCGGATATACCTCCTACATGCTGTGACGCTCATCACCGTACGCCGCCCGGTGACACGGCATCAAATATTCGGCAAACTTTCTGGACGGACGTATTGGACGAACGTACTAGACGAGGAGGTCCCCGTGTCAGTGAAGATTCGACGCTCGTTCTCGCGCTCCCACGACGGTGGCGGCTCGCTGGACTCGCGCCACTCGTTCTCGTTCGCCCGCCACCAGGACCCGATGAACACCCACTTCGGGCGGCTGCTGGTGAACAACGACGACCGCATCGCCGCCGGCTCGGGGTTCGACACCCACGGTCACCGCGACATGGAGATCGTCACCTGGGTCCTGTCCGGCTCGCTCGTCCACCAGGACTCCGAGGGCCACAGCGGCATCATCTACCCCGGCCTGGCCCAACGCATGAGCGCCGGGAGCGGCATCCTGCACTCCGAACGCAACGACACCCCGACCGATCCGGTCCATCTAGTGCAGATGTGGGTCGTGCCGGACGAGACCGGCGGGGACCCCGGATACGAACAGCTCGAAATCGACCCCGGGGAGCTGGAGAACACGCTCGTCGTCGTCGCCGGAGGGCTCCCCGCCTACGCCGACCGGGCGGCCATCCGGATCCGCAACCGCACGTCGGCCCTGCTCGCCTCCCGCCTGGCGCCGGGCCGATCCGTCCAGCTCCCCGACGCCCCCTACCTTCACCTCTACGTGCCGGTGGGCTCCGTGGCGCTCGAGGGCGAGGGCGTGCTCGCCACCGGCGACGCCGCCCGCATGACCGCCTCAGGCGGGCGGCGCGTCACCGCCGGGGACTCCGGCGCCGAGATCCTCGTGTGGGAGATGCACGCCGGAATGACCATGCTCGACGTGCGCGGACACTAGGTGTCCAGGAGCAACTAGGCCCCGTCGTCCTCCTCGACGCCGGCACCATCCTCGTCGGGGATGGCATGCAGCGGGTGAACCGGCTCGGGCGAGGGCGCCTCCTCGTTCTTCTCCAGCTCATCGGCCGAGTAGGCACGATCCCACTGACGGGTGACCGTGGGCAGGCGGTCGCCCGTGTCGCCGCTGAGCCCCTTCACGAGGCTGTACATCATGACGAAACCCATCACGAAGAAGGGCAATCCGATCACCGTGATGACCTGCTGCAGGGCAGTGAGCCCGCCCTCGCCGGTACTGACGAGGATCGTGGCGGCGACCGCACCCATCAGCACGCCCCAGATGATGCGCTGGTGGGTGGGCGAGACCTGGACGTCGTCGTCCGTGCCCGACGCCATCATGTCGACGACCATCGCCGCCGAGTCGACCGATGTGGTGAAGAAGATCACGACCAGCAACACGGCGATGCCGGAGATGAGAGTCGCCAGCGGGTAGTTCGACAGGAATTCGAACAGGGCGCCGGGGATGTCCCCCTCGACGGCCACCCGCTCTGCCAGCCCGCCGTCGCCGTTGAGCTCGATGTCAAACGAGGCCATTCCGAAGATCCCGAACCAGAGGATGGAGAACGCGACGGGCAGACCCAGGACGCCGAAGACGAACTCGCGGATCGTGCGGCCCCTGGAGATCCGTGCGATGAAGATGCCGACGAACGGCGACCAGGTGATGGTCCACGCCCAGTAGAAGACGGTCCACGTGTTCTGCCAGCCCGCCAGATCGTCGCTGGCCGGAAAGACGTTGTTCCACAGTGCCAGCTCGGGCAGCGTGGCGATATACACACCGAGCGACTCGACCGTACCCTTGAGCAGGAACAGCGTGGGGCCCGTGACGAGGATGAAGATCAGCAGGGCGACGGCCATCGCGATGTTGAGGTTGGACAGCCGCTTGATGCCCTTTTCCAGACCCAACGCGACCGAGATGCAGGCGATCGTGGTGACGATCGCGATGATGAGAATCTGCACGTACGGCGACACCGCGATGCCGAACAGCTCGTTGAGCCCGGCGTTGATCTGGAGAGTTCCCAGGCCGACCGAGGTGGCGACGCCGAACACGGTGCCGATGACGGCCACCACGTCGATGGTCTTGCCGAGCGGTCCGAACACCTTGTCGCCGAGCAGCGGCGAGAAGATCGAACTCACGCGCGGCGGCATCTTGCGCTTATAGATGAAGTACGCGAAAGCCAATGAGGGCAGCGCGAAGATCGTCCACGTATGTAGACCGAAATGGTAAAGAGTGAACGCCATGGCCTCGGTGGCGGCCTCGGTACTGCCGGCCTCCATCCCCCCTCGGGGCGGGTTGGCGAAGTGGGAAATCGGCTCGGCCACCCCCCAGAACATGAGGATCGTGCCGATGCCGGCGGCGAACAGCATGCCGAACCAGGCCAGGGTCGAATGCTCTGGTTCCTCTCCGTCCGCACCCAGGCGGACGTGCCCGAATCGACTCATGGCCACCCAGATGAGGAAGAACAGGAACGCCGTGACGCCGAAGATGTAGAACCAACCCAGGTTCGTCATGATCCAGCTCGAGGCGACGCCGAAGACCTCTCCTACCCAATCGCCGAACAGGATCGTGATGACGACGAACGCCACGATGGTCCCGACCGTGACGAGGAAGATCCCCGGGTCCGTCTTGAGCCTCAGTGCTCGTGTGATCCGTTCGGACATGGTCTCCCTCGTCGCGTGCGTCTCAGTTCAACTTCAGTACGCGAAGTTGTGTACCACGAAAACTTTGCCGGCCCCGTAGGCAATGCCCATGCCCGCCGAACGGTAATCGGGATCGAGCAGGTTCACGTTGTGCCCGGGCGAGCGCTTCCACAGGTCCACGAGACAGGTCGCGCCGCAGAAGGTCCCGGCGGAGACGATGTTCTCGCCGTGTCCGCGGTTGATCAGCGCATCGTTGTGAACCACCACGTCGCGCGCGGCGAGCCACTCCGCCCACGCCTGGGCCTCGTGGTCGAGTCCGGGGTTCGGCGCCAGCGTGCCGAGGCCGTGGGCCACGCGGTAACCGTTGATCTCCGCGATGATGCCCTCGCGCAGCCCGCCGGAGACGTCCTGGTAGGTCATGCCCGTCGATCCGGCCGCCGCCCACACCTCGGGAGGCAGCGCCGCGCGCACCTGGGAGAGCACCTGCTCGGCCTGGGGGACCAGGTGCGGCGGGACGAACGACGGCACCGCCTGAGCGGACGCCGTCGCCGCACCGCCACCCCCGATCAGAGCGGCGGAGGTGACGGCAACGGTCGCGAGTGACGTGATGAGCCTGGAGCGCATGGTGGTGATCATGCCGCCTCGGCGAGCCTGAAGCGAACCGTTTGACAGATGAGGTAGCCGATTCGGAAACGCCTGTGACCTGCAGTTATTGGTGGGACTTGTGTGACTGGAGTGACCGCGGCACGAGGAACCGACCCGCGCCCGGCAGCACCTCGACCGTGACCGGAAGCGGCGCCACCGGATCGCCGTCGGCGAACGCCTCGACGTCCGGGGCCTCGAGCCGGACCGTTCGGCAGCGCCGCGTCACGACCCGGTCCAGGTCCACGTGCCGCCCCGAGTAGATCTTGGGGAAGTGCCACGCGAACCGGAGCTTGGGGATCCTGCCCACGTACACCACGTCGAGCAGCCCGTCCGAGCGGTCCGCGTCCGGCGCGATCCTCATGTCGCCGCCGTAGCTGCGCGTGATCGCGAAGGCACTGAGCAGCACCTCGGTCTCGACGATCTCCTCGGTCGACAGCCCGGCGTCGAAGGTCATCCGGAAGCGACGCGGTCGGTACAGCGGGAACTCGATCACCGACGCCAGGACGTACCGCAGCGGCCCGCCGAGCACCCGCATCTCGTTGACGCGCCGGTTGACCTTGGAGTCGAGCCCGGCGCACAGGATCGACCCGAACACCTGTGGCTCGTCGCCGTCGGGCGTCGCCTGCCCCAGGTCCACGCACTCGACGCGCCCGCCGGCCACCACGTCCGCGGCTGCCTCGGGATCGCCGAGCGGGATGCCGTAGTCACGGGCCAGGTCGTTTCCGGTGCCGGCGGGGATGATGCCCACCGGGACCTCGGAGTGGGCCTGCGCCTTGACCGCGAGCGAAACCATTCCGTCTCCGCCGCACACCGCCAGCGCGTCGACGCCGTCGGCCACCGCGGCGCGCGCCAACTCGAGCGATTCCTGCGCGCTCGTGCCGATCAGCCGGGTCACCGTGATCCCGTGGCCACGCAGCCGCGCCTCGGCTCTGTCCGCGACCGCCCCGACCCTGCCCCCGCCCGCGGCCGGGTTGACCAGCAGGGCGACGGTGCGGATCTCGCGGTCTATCAGCTTCGCGCTCATGGGATGAGTGTCCCCGGGTTGCACACGCCGTGCGGGTCGACGGCGGCCTTGACCGCGCGCAGCATCTGCACCCCGACCTCGCCGATCTCCGCCGCGAGGTACGGGCGGTGGTCCACGCCGACCGCGTGGTGGTGGGTGATGGTGCCGCCGTGGGCGCCGATCGCCTCGGACGCGGCGCGCTTGGCGTCCATCCACTGCGCGATCGGGTCCTCGCCGCGCTGCCCGGCCACGACGGTGAAGTACAGCGACGCACCCGTGGGATAGACGTGGCTGATGTGGCACATGACCAGCGCGGGAGTGCCGCTCGCCTCGAGGGAGGTGGTGAGGGCGACGACGACGGCGTCGCGCAGCGCCGGGATCCCCGACCAATCGGTGGCCGTCTCCAGCGTCTCCACCAATGCGCCGTTGTCCAGCAGTGAGTCGCGCAGCACGGGGGCGCCGAAGCGGCCGTGCTCCCACGACTCGGCCGGGCCGGCGCCGAGGGACGTCCCGCCGTGGGCCAGGAGCACCGCGCGCGTCTCGGCCTGTCGCGACTCGGCGTGCTCGGGCGTGCCCTCGAACAGGCACAGGCACAGGCAGCCGCCCTGGTCCCCGCTCTCGGACTGCTGACCGATCGCCTCGGTGGCTGTGGCCAGGTTGACCATCGTCTCCGTCTCGTCGGACAGGCGGATGACGGTGGGGCCGGCACCCTGCTGCTCGACGGCGCGCAGCGCGGCGGCGCCGGTGGCGAAATCCGGGAATCGGAACGCCTCGTGGCGCACGACCTCCGGCACGGGGTGGATGCGCACGCGCACGCGGGTGCACACGCCGAACGCGCCCTCGGAACCCATCAGCCACTGCCGCAGGTCCGGGCCGGCCGCCGACGCGGGCGCGCGACCGGCCTCGATCACGCCGACCGGGGTGACCACGGTCAGGCCGCGGACCATCTCGTCGAACCGCCCGTAGCCGGCCGAACTCTGCCCCGACGAGCGGGTCATGGCGTACCCGCCCAACGAGGCGTACGGGAAGGATTGCGGGAAGTGCCCGAGCGAGAACCCGTGCTCGGCCAGCAGTTCCTCGGCGCGGGGGCCGGTGACGCCGGCGCCGAATACGGCCTCGCCGGACTCGGTGTCGATCGACTCGAGCTCGTTGAACCGGATCAGGTCGACGCTCACGACGGCCCGGTGGGCGTCGGCGTCCGGGGTGAGGCCACCGACCACCGAGGTGCCGCCACCGAACGGGACCACCGCCACCGACTCGCGCCCGCACCACTCCAGCAGGGCCACCACGTCGTCGTCGCTCCCCGGGGCCACCACCGCGTCAGGGCAGTCCACCTCGGGGCGCAGGCGCCACGCGAGGAGGTCGGGGGTCGACTTGCCCCGGGCGCGGGGCAGGCGCTGGGCGTCGTCGACGGACACGTTGCCGGCACCTACGAGCCCGGCCAGCGCGGCGATGTCGTCGTCGTCAAGCCTGGACGGCGAGGCCGTCACCGCGGCGCGGTCGAACGTCACGGCGGTCTCGGCGGTCACGCCCAGCACGTCGCGCAACAGGCCCCGGATCCCCTCGTTCAGGTCCTTGGCCTCGGCCTCGGTGCCCCAACGGGACAGGGCCATGGGCGGCAGCGGGAGCCCGCCGCCGGCATCGTCGGGATTGTCCACCGAGGAGAAGTCGCTCATACTGGAACAGTAAAGCACAATCTGTTCCGTTTTCGCCCGTCTATCAGGAGGACCGGTGGCCGCCCCGACCCCGACCCGCGACCGCGCGCTCGACGCCGCCCACGCCGCGATCCTCGAGCTCGGCACCGAGCGCACCACGATGGTCGAGGTCGCCCGCCGCTCCGGCGTCGGCCGCACCACCCTCTACCGGCACTGGCCCGACATCACCGCACTGTTCGCCGACCTGCTCACCCGCGAGCTCACCGCGGCCGTCACGCGCGTCGGACCGGGCCTGGCCGACCCGACCCTCCCGCGCGACGCCGACGAGATCGCCGACCAGCTGTGCGGCATCGCCGACCAGATCCGCACCGACGCGCTGCTCGACGCGATGCGCCGCCACGAGGCCGGCCTCCTCGCCGAGTACCTCCTGCGCCGCCTCGGCGCCTCCCAGCACGCCCTCATCGCGATGCTGACCGGCGTCCTCGCCCACTCCCCCGACCCGCGCCTGGCCGGCCGCGACCCCGAGACCGTCGCGACCATGCTCTACCTGGCCGTCCAGGGCGCCGTCCTGTCCGCACCACTCGCCGACCCACCGCTCGACCCCGTCACCTGGCGGACCGAGCTCCACCGACTCATCCGGGGGTACCTGATCCCATGACCGCGCCCACCACGCCCGACACCGCCCTGTCCGCCGCCCGCCGCGCCCGCGAGCTCGCCGACCTGCGCGAACGAACGACCCCCGTCGACCTCGTCGTGATCGGCGGCGGCATCACCGGCACCGGCATCGCCCTGGACGCCGCCTCGCGCGGGCTCGAGGTGGTGTTGCTCGAGGCGCACGACCTGGCGTTCGGGACGAGCCGCTGGTCGTCCAAGCTCGCCCACGGTGGGCTGCGCTATCTGGCCACCGGCAATGTCGGGATCGCGCGCCGCTCGGCCGTCGAGCGCGGCATCCTCCTCGACCGCACCGCTCCCCACCTGGTGAGACCGCTCGCCCAGGTGGTGCCGGTGTTCAGCGACACGTCGCCGCTCGGCGCGGTGCTGCCGGGACTGGGGTTCGTGGCGGGCACGCTGCTCTCGCGCCTGGCGGGGACCGGCGCCGACCGCCTCCCGGGCGCGCGGATCGTGGGCCCGCGGCGCGTGGCCTCCTACGTACCGGGCGTCCGCCGCGAGGGGCTGCGGTTCGGCCACGTGAACTGGGACTGCCAGCTCGTCGACGACGCCCGCCTCGTCACCGCCGTCGCGCGCACCGCCGCCGGGCACGGGGCCCGGATCCTCACGCGGGCGCGGGTGGTCGAGGCGTCGGGGACCCGGGTCACCGTGCGGGACGAGGCCCCGATCCGCGACACCGCCGACGACGCCCACGCCGCCGCCCGCGAGTTCACCCTCTCCGCCCGGGCCGTCGTCTCGGCGACCGGCGTGTGGGCCGGTGAGACCGCTCCGGAGGTGAGGGTGCGCCCGTCGCGGGGCACGCACCTGGTGATCGACGCGGCCGCCCTCGGCCACCCGACCGGAGCGCTGACCGTGCCCGTCCCGGGCGAGACCAACCGGTTCTGCTTCGCCCTGCCCGCCGGGTTCGGGCGCCTGCACGTGGGCCTGACCGACGTCGACGCACCCGGCCCGATCCCCGACGTCCCCGAGTCCTCCGACGACGAGATCGACTTCCTCCTCGACGTCGTCAACCGCGCGCTCGCCACCGCCCTGACCCGCGACGACGTCCTGGGTACTTTCGCCGGGCTGCGACCGCTGGTCGATTCGGGGTCCGGCTCCGGCGAGACCGCCGACCTGTCCCGCGAGCACGCCGTGCTGGAGTCCGAGAACGGGCTCATCACGATCACCGGCGGGAAGCTCACCGAGTACCGGCTCATGGCCGAGCAGACGGTCGACCTCGTCGTCGACCGGACCGGACTGCCCGCCTCGCCGTGCCGCACCGCCGACCTGCCGCTCGTCGGGGCGCCCGGGCATCCCGTTGCGGATGGGGTTGGCGGGGCCGGCGGGCCCACTTCCCACGGCCGACTGCCCGCGTCGCTGGTGGAACGCTACGGGCAGGAGGCCGCCGCCGTGGTGGCGGCGAGCCTGCTGGACCGGCCACTCGACCCGGTCGCGGAGTGCCTCGACGTGACGCGCGCCGAGTTCTCCTACGCCGTCACCCACGAGGGGGCGCTGACCGTGGACGACATCCTCGACCGACGCAGCCGTGTGGGGCTCGCGCCGGCCGACCGCGCGGCCGCCGAGGCCGCCGCGCAAGAGGCGGTGGGGCTGATCAGCTGACGGGCGCCGGGGCGGGGAACTCGGCCGTGAAGTTATCGAAAGAGAACGTGGCCAGGGCCCGCGCGCGGGTCAGTCCCAGCGCGCGGACGGCCTCGGCGAACCGGGCGACGTGGGTGTCGCCGTCCCCGGCACCCGCGGCGACCGAGATCGTCGCGCCACCTGCCGGTCGGATCCGGCCGCCGGAGACCGCGGCCTGTGCTCCCACCAGGACGGGCTCGCCGCCCAGGACCTGGATGCAGTTCATACCGATCGACTGTTTTCCCGGCAGCGGGATCCCGCGGCGGGTGTCGAGCCTGATGTCGATGCCCGAGGCGCCGCCCGAGCCGACCGCGCCGAGGCGGGCGTCATCGAGCGCGCCGCCGGCCGTGCCGACCATGTCGCCCTTCCACTTGGGAAAGCCCCACAGCTCGTTGCCGGCGGCCAGCGTGAAGTCCTGGTCGACCGGCAGCTCGTGGATGTGCACCCGCGTCCCGACGCCCGGGACCTTGACCTGGAACGCCAGCCCGACCTCGTGGTACGCGCCCAGCACGTTGCCCGGGACGTCGTGGTAGCGGACGTGGATGACGACGACCGGCGTGCAACCGCCGGGCAGGACGACGGGCTCGGCGCCGGCCGCGTCGAGCACCGCCGACTGGGCGCCGCCGGCGATCAGTCTGCGGGCGACCGCGGCCTTACCGAGGAAGGCCGCGCCGGAGATCGAGGCGGACACGACGGGAACGGGAAACGTGATCTCACGGCCCGCGACGACCTGTGAAGTGGAAGAGCTCATACCGAGACGGTAGCTGGTCAGGTGACCAGTATCACTATGTTGCGAAGCTAAATTCTCGCGCGTTCGCTACTCCGGCAGCGCGACACCCGGAGGCGCCATGCGGCCCTTGTACTTCGGACGCAGGAGATTGGCCGGGGACAGGATGTCATCGAGTTCCGCCTCCGAGAGCAGACCCATTTCCAGCACCACGTCCCGCACGCCACGACCGGACCGCGCACACTCGCGGCCCACGAGGTCGCCGTTGTGGTGGCCGATGACCGGGTTGAGATAGGTGACGATCCCGATCGAGTCCATGACGTTCCGGCGCGCGATCTCCACGTTCGCGGTGATGCCCCGCACGCACTTGTCGGTAAGGGTCTCCATGGCCGAGGTGAGAAGCGAGATGGACTCGAACATCGCCTGGGCGATCACCGGCTCCATCACGTTGAGCTGGAGCTGGCCCGCCTCGGCCGCCATCGTGACGGTGACGTCGTTGCCGATCACCTTGAAGCACACCTGGTTGACCACCTCGGGGATCACCGGGTTGACCTTGGCCGGCATGATCGACGATCCCGCCTGCAGTTCCGGCAGGTTGATCTCGTTGAGCCCGGCCCGCGGCCCGGAGGACAGCAGCCGCAGGTCGTTGCAGATCTTGGACAGCTTGGCAGCGGTCCGCTTGAGGGCGGCGTGGACGTTGACGTAGTCCCCGGTGTCGCTGGTGGCCTCGATGAGGTTCATCGCCCCGGAGACCGGCAGCCCGGTCACGGCCCGCAGATGACTGATGACGGACCGGCGGTAGTCGGGCGGGGTGTTGACCCCGGTGCCGATCGCCGTGGCGCCGAGGTTGACGGCCAGCAGCATCCGCGCGGCTGAACCCAGGACGTGCAGCTCCTCGTCGAGGGTCACCGCGAATCCGCCGAACTCCTGGCCGAGCGACATCGGGACCGCGTCCTGCAGCTGGGTGCGGCCCATCTTGAGGACCTCGCGGAACTCCTCCGACTTGTCGTAGCAGGCCTCCCGCAGCGCGACGATCGTCGGCTCCAGCCGCTCGAGCGCGTGCCACAGCGCGATCCGGAAACCGGTCGGGTAGGCGTCGTTGGTCGACTGCGAACGGTTGACGTCGTCGTTCGGACTGATGAACTCGTACGCGCCCTTCGGGTGGCCGAGCCGCTCGAGCGCCAGGTTCGCGACCACCTCGTTGGCGTTCATGTTGACCGACGTGCCCGCGCCGCCCTGGAACACGCTGGACGGGAACTGGTCCATGCAGCGGCCGTCTACCAGGATCTCGTCGCACGCCCCGACGATCGCCTCCGCGACCTTCTCGTCGAGGACGCCCATCTCGAGGTTGGCCAGCGCGGCGGCCTTCTTCACCATGACCATCCCGCGGACGAAATCCGGGATGTCGCTGATCGTGGAGGAGCCGATCGGGAAGTTCTCCACGGCCCGCACCGTGTGGACGCCGTAATAGGCATCCGCCGGCACCTCCCGTGTTCCGAGCAGATCTTCTTCCACACGTGTCCGGCTCATTCGTCCTCCCTCTCTCGGATCTGGGGGTCGCGGTGCGTCCCGCCAACAGTAACCGCGCCGCCGCGCCTTCCGTCAGGATCCACGGCGGTTCACCGCACTCGCTGCATAGTGTGGATTCATGTCGCCCCAGACGACCCACAGCCCCGGCCCCGGCCGGATCCTGCCCCCGGCGCGAGATCTCGTCGACAGCATCGTCGATCGCCAGGAGGTGCCGCTCCCCCGCGGGACATGGCGGGTCTTCGGGCTCGCGTTCGCCGGATTCGCGACGCCGGTGATCGGCTTCGTCGAGCTGGCCCAGCGCATCCAGGGCGAGGCAAAACTGCCGTTTGATCGCGCACTCATGATGTGGGCCCGCCGCCGACATTCGCCGCGTCGGACCCGGATCGTCCGGGCCGTCACCGAACTCGGCGGTGTCACGGCGGTGCCGGTGGTCGCACTGTCCGCGGCCGGCTATCTCGCCGCCGTCCGGGGCAGCCGCCGACCGGCAACGCTGCTCACGGTCTCACTGGTGGGGTCGACGGTCATCAACTCGATCCTCAAGGTGATGTACCGGAGGGCGCGCCCGACCTTCTTCCCCCACATCGTGCAGGAGAAGAGCTACTCGTTCCCCAGCGGACACGCCATGGCCAGCGCAGCCCTGGCCGGCTGCGCGTGTGTTCTGGCCTGGCCGACGAGGTGGCGCGCTCCCGTCATGGCAGGCTCCGCCGTCTACGTCCCCACCATCGGCGCCACCCGCGTCTACCTGGGTGTGCACTTCCCCAGCGACATCCTGGCCGGCTGGTGCGTGAGCCTGGCCTGGGTCGGCGAGGTCGCCACCATCATGTGGCTCGCGGACCGGTTCGATCGATCCGCGAGCCACTGAGCCGGGCCCACTCAATCAGGCCCGCCGGGTCAGATCCGGTCGACCAGCAGCTTGGCGAACGCCGCCGGATCGGCGAGCGTACCGCCCTCCGCCAGGACCGCCGCACCGGAGATCAACCGCGCCGTCTCCGCGAGCCCGTCCGCCGACGGATCCTCGGCGTGCTGGCGACGCAGCCGCTCGACCAGCGGGTGCGACGGGTTGAGCTCCAGAATCCGCTTGCTCGTCGGCAGCTCCATTCCGGAGGCCCGGTACATCGCCTCGAGCTGCGGGGTCATGTCGAATTCGTCGCCCACCATGCAGGCCGCGGACTCGGTGAGCCGGTGCGACAGCCGCACCTGCTTGACCTCGTCCTCCAGCTCCTCACCGAGCCAGGTGAGCAGGTCGGTGAACTCCGCCGCGTCCGGCTGATCCTCACCCTCCTGCGTGTCCGCGCCGATTCCCGACAGGTCCACGTCGCCCTTGGCCACGGACCGCAGCCTCTTGCCCTCGACCTCGCCGACCGCGTCCACCCAGACCTCGTCGACCGGGTCGGTGAGGACCAGCACCTCGACACCGCGCGCGCGGAACGCCTCCAGGTGCGGGGAGCTCTCCACCGCGGCGCGCGACGTTCCGGTCAGGTAGTAGATCTCCTCCTGGCCGTCCGCCATCCGGGAGATGTACTCGGCGATGGTGGTGCCCGCATCGGCGTCCGCAGCACCCTCCGCGCCCTCCGCACTGCCGACCGCCGGCCGCGTCGAGGCGAACGTGCTGACCGCGAGCAGCTGATCCCGCGCGTCGACATCCGCGATCAGGCCCTCCTTGAGGACCGCGCCGAAGTTCGCCCAGAAGCTCCGGAACTCCTCGGGACGATCCCGCTTGACCTGCTCGATCGCCTGCAGCACCCGCTTGACCAGCCGCTTACGGATCGCACGGATCTGGCGGTCCTGCTGCAGGATCTCGCGGGAGACGTTCAGCGAGAGATCCTGGGCGTCGACGATGCCCTTGACGAAGCGCAGGAACGGCGGAACCAGCTCCTCACAGTCGTCCATGATGAACACCCGACGCACGTAGAGCTGCACACCCCGCTTGACGTCCGGCGAGAACAGATCGAACGGCACCTGCGAGGGAAGGAACAGCAGCGCCTGGTACTCGAACGTGCCCTCCGCCTTGAGCGTGATGGTCTCGAGCGGCTCGTCCCACGCGTGCGAGATATGGCGGTAGAACTCCGCGTATTCCTCGTCCGAGACCTCGGACTTGGGGCGCGTCCAGAGCGCCTTCTGCGAGTTCAGCGTGACGGTCTCGGTGATGGAGTTCTCGGCCGAGGGGTCGTTGGCCTCGTCGTGGTCCCCCGTATCGCCCTCCGGCTCCGGCGCGGGACGCTCCACCTCCATCCGGATCGGCCACGCGATGAAGTCGGAGTACGTCCGGACGACACGCCGCAGCGTGTTCTCGTCGGCGTAATCAGGCAGCGCGGCGTCCCCACCGGCAGGCTTGAGCTGCAGGATCACCGACGTGCCCTGGGGCGCGTCCGCGTCCTCCTCGATCGTGTACGTGTCCTCGCCACTGGAGACCCAGCGCGTGCCAGCCGACTCCCCGGCCTTGCGGGTGACGAGCGTGACCGAGTCCGCGACCATGAACGTCGAGTAGAAGCCGATGCCGAACTGACCGATCAGGTCGGCGGTGGCCTGCTCCGAGATCTCGCCCGATTCCTGCGCCGCCCGCGCGGCCGACAGCGCCTCACGCATCTGCCCGGTACCCGACTTGGCGAGCGTGCCGATGAGGTCCACGACCTCCTCACGGGACATACCGATGCCGTTGTCCCTGATCACGAGGCTGCGGGCCTGCTCGTCCGGGATGAGCTCGATGTGCAGATCGGACGTGTCCACGCCCAGCGTCGAGTCCTGCAGCGCCGCCAACCGCAGCTTGTCCAGCGCGTCGGACGAGTTGGAGATGACCTCGCGCAGGAACGTGTCCGGATTGGAATAGATCGAGTGGATCATCAGATCCAGCAACTGTCGGGTCTCCGCCTGGAATTCCCTGGTCTCGGCATTCCCGGTGTGCTGACTCATCGCGACATCCATTCCCTTCCGCGCGTAAATGCGCCCCTGTTTTCGGCCACTGCACGTCCCTTGCGGCCGTGGTCTGACGAGGACAACCTATCCGGCCGGTCCGACATTCCCGGGTGGGCGGTCCTCGTCGTCATCCCCCGCCCCGGCCTCCCACCCAGGCCCCACCGCCCACCTGCGGTGCCCTGCGCGATGCCTGCAGGGCACCGCAGGTCAGAGGCCATTTCGAGCGGCTCCGCTGCTGACGATCGTCCCGCGCCGCGCGCCAACCACCGCGCACCAACCACCGCCCGCCGACCGCGCCAGCGGAGCCCGCCCGCGCCACGTCGCCGCACCGCCCTGACCTGCGGTGCCCTGCTCGGCATGTTCAGGGCGCCGCAGGTCAGGGGACCGAGCGCGCGTGTCAATGCCGGGGGCGACGACGACACCATCGCAACCGTGTCGTACCTCGAACATACTGTCGGGCCATGACCGCTAGCCAGCCCTCCTCCCGCACCGATTCCCCGTTCCCCGGCCCGCTGCCCGGCGGGCACTTCGAGACCCCGCCCGGCTTCACCACCACGACCGGCCCGGCGGCCGATGTGCTGGTCCCCGAGGCCTACGCCAGGTGGGACCCCGGGCAGCGCCGCGGCTACCTCGCCAGACGACTGGTCAACGCGGCCGAGGGCGGCACCCTGCTCTACGCCTATGACTGCGTCCGGACGGCGCGCGAACGGGATGAAGTCCGCGACCCGTGGGAGACGGCGGCCACCATGATCGGGGCGTCCATGTCGATGTCGCGGCACGGGGCGGCGCGGCTCATCTCCACCGCCGTGGAACTCATCGACCGGCTGCCGCGGACGGCGGCCCTGTTGCTGACCGGGTGGATCGGGTTGCTCGCGGCGCACACCATCGCCGAGGAGACCGCGCTCGTCGCCGACGAGATGATGCCCGAGATCGATCGCCGGATCTGCGAGGGGCTCGCCCCCACCCGGCGGCGCACCCACCCACCCCGGCTCGGACCGCTGCGGAAGATGCTGACCAAGACCATCAACAAATACGACCCGGTAGGCGCGGATGCCCGCGCTGAACAGGCGCGACGCGGGGTGGACGTGGAGATGGTCCCGCTCGGGAACGACCGCGGGATGCTCAGCGCCACGCTCAAAGCGGAGGACGCGATCGAGATCTTCCAGCGCCTGGAAGGCCTCGTGCGCAGCGCCGATCCGGATGATCCGCGCACTGCCGGGCAACTCCGCGCCGCCGGACTGCTCGCGATGAGCCGCGGCTGGACCTGCCTGCCCGATCCCGACGGCGAACATCCCGCCGACCCCGCCGCGCAGGACGCCGCGAGACGAGTGGTGATCCACGCGTACGACGACGGCAGCGCCGACAATCGCGGGCTCAGTCTCTACGGGTACGGACCGATCACCCGGCACACGGCGGATCAGCTGGACCGCAGCGCCCGGCGCAGGCTCGACGAGCTCGCGCACCTCGCCGACCCGCACAGCGACTCCGCGGGCCGGTACCGCCCGTCGGAGGCGCTGGCCCGGCTCTGTCGCGGAAGGGACGGGACCTGCGTGTTCCCCGGATGCCAGACCCTGGCCGAGCATGCGGACCTGGACCACATCATCCCGTTCGACCACGACGATCCGGCCCGGGGCGGTCGCACGACGAGTGACGATCTGGGCTGCCTGTGCCGGACCCATCACCGGCTCAAGACCGACGGCGTGTGGGCGTATTACCGCGACGTCGACGGGTCGTACGTGTGGCTCCACGGGCCCAACCACCCCGAGCCCGACCGTGGCACCCGCGTCATTACGGGCCCGACCGGATCCCTGGCGCACCTCTCCGCCCCGCGGCATCCCGACAGCAGCCGGCGCCAGATGGCCGCCGCCGAATCCGGGCGCACCGGCGGGCGGGGCGCGGATGACGGGCGCAGGCGCCGTCCGCACCTCGCGGACCGGCGTCGGGCGGACCGTCGGATCCGCCGCGAACGGGCTGAACAGCGCCTGGCGGACCGGTCGAGGCAGGTGATGCCGGTGATGTCGGTGATGCCGGACGACGAGCCACCATTCTGAGCCGCGAAACCGAGGCTGAATAACCGTTGCCGACGACAGCTCCGCGGATTAGCGTCCCTGTGGAGGAGACGCCGCCACACGACGCCCCCTGGCCCCTACCCAGCGAAAGGTGCCGTCATGGCCCTGACCACCAGTCCCTACCTCTCATTCCCGGGTAACGCCGGGGAGGCGTTCCCGTACTACCAGGAACTCTTCGGCGGAGAGCTCGAGGTGCAGACCTATGACGCGATGCCGTCCCTGGAGGGCTTCCCGTTCACGCCGCCGCCCGGGGCCGTGGCCCACGCGACGCTGACGGCGCCCGGGATAACGCTTGCCGGAGGCGACGGCATCGGCGACCATCTGCCCTCGCTGTCCAGCGATGTCTACTCGTTCCAGCTCACGTTCGACTCCGTCGACGAGGCCCGCGGGTTCATCGACAAGGTCGTCGGGGGCGGCGGCGCGGCGGGCATGCCGTTCGAGGAGGCTCCGTGGGGAGATATGTACGGACAGGTCACGGACCGGTTCGGGATCCGATGGGACGTCAGCGTGCCGGCCCGACGGTGATTTCGCGCCGCAAGAACACGTAGCCCCCGTAGCGATCAACTCTGCTTGTTACTGTGCGGTCATGGATATTTCTGGAGCAAGTGCGATCGTCACGGGCGGCGCGTCGGGCATCGGCGCCGCCGTCGTCCGTCAGCTCGCCGCGAAGGGCGCGAAGGTCGTCATCGCCGACCTGAACGCCGACAAGGGTGAGGCCCTCGCCAAGGAGGTCGGCGGCGCGTTCGTGTCCGTCGACGTGACCAAGACCGACCAGAACGAGAAGGCCGTCGCGGCCGCTCTCGAGCTGGGCCCGCTGCGCTACCTCGTCAACTCGGCCGGCATCGGCTGGGCGCAGCGCACCATCGGTCGCGACGGCGAGTACTCCTCGGCGTTCGACCTGGACTCGTTCCGCAAGGTCATCGAGATCAACCTCATCGGCTCCTTCGACATGCTGCGTCTGGCCGCCACCAAGATGAGCCTCAACGAGGCCGACGAGGACGGGCAGAAGGGCGCCATCGTCAACATGGCCTCCGTCGCCGCGTTCGACGGTCAGATCGGCCAGGCCGCCTACTCCGCTTCCAAGGGCGGCATCGTGGGCCTGACCCTGCCCGTCGCTCGTGACCTGTCGGCCGCCGGCATCCGCCTCAACACCGTGGCCCCCGGACTGATCGACACCCCGATCTACGGCGAGGGCCCGGATTCGGAGGCGTTCAAGGCCAAGCTGGGCGAGAGCGTCCTGTTCCCCAAGCGCCTCGGCTCGGGCGACGAGCTCGCCTCCATGGTCATGGAACTGCTCGGCAACCCGTACATGAACGCGCAGACCATCCGCGTCGACGGCGGTATCCGGATGCCACCGAAGTGACCTGAAACGGTCAGCACGGCGAAGGGCCCCACCGGAGCAGTTTCCGGTGGGGCCCTTCGCTGTGTTGGTCCCGTGGCTGTGTGGCGTCCCGGCTCAGGACCTGGCGCGCCGCTTCTTGAGACGACCTTCGAGGTACACGGCGAGCTTGGTGAGCGAGTAGTTGATGATGATGAACAGGATGCCGGCGACGATGTACGCCGGCACGGTGTTCGCGTACGCCGACCCGAGTGTCTTTGACCAGGTCAGCAGCTCCAGGTAGGTGATGCCGTAGCCGAGCGCGGAGTCCTTGAGGACCACGACCAGCTGACCGACGAGCGCCGGGAGCATGGCGGTGAGCGCCTGGGGAAGCTCGATCGACCGGAGCACCTGTCCGGGTGTGAGTCCGACAGCGAGCCCAGCCTCGGCCTGGCCCTTGGGCAGACCGTGCACGCCGGAGCGCACGAGTTCGGCGATCACGGCCCCGTTGTAGAGCGTCAGCGCGGTGACCACCGCGGCGAGCGGGGCGTGCACGTTGGGCACCAGGTCAGAGGTGGCGAAGTAGCCGAAGTAGGCGAACACCATCATCAGCAGTACCGGGACCGCGCGGAAGAACTCGACGATGACGCTGCAGAACCAGCGCACCGGGCCGATCGGCGAGAGCCGGCCCATGCCGAAGAGCAGGCCGAATATCACCGCGAGGACGATCGAGATCCCCGCGGCAGTGAACGTGCCCTTGAGGCCGGGGATGAGATAGGACGTCCAGACCTCGGGGTCGGTGACGAACGGCTCCCACATCGAGGCCTTGAGCTGGCCGGCCTCGTCGAACTTCAGGTAGACGAAGTAGGCGATCGCGATGGCGATGAGCGCGCCGATCACGGTGAGGATCCGGTGCCGCACCCGGGCCTTGGGGCCGGGGGCGTCGAACAGCACGGTCTGGGTACTCATCGCTTCACCGCCAGCTTCCGGGAGAGGGAGGTGGTCCCCAGGCCGATCGGCAGGGTGAGGACCACGAAGACCATGGCGAAGAAGAAGAACATCGGGAGGCTGGCGCCCTCGTTCTCGGTGATGATCTGCATCAGTCCGGCGGAGTCGCCGACGCCGATCACGGCCGCGACCGTCGAGTTCTTGATGAGCGCGATGACGACCGAGCCGAGCGGGGCGATGGCCCCGCGGAACGCCTGCGGCAGGATCACCTCGCGCAGGGACTGGCCGAAGCCCAACCCGATCGAGCGGGCCGCCTCGGCCTGGCCGACCGGCACGGTATTGATGCCCGAACGCAGGGCCTCGCAGATGTAGGCCGCGTGATAGACGGACAGCATGATCACAGCCCACCAGAAGGCATTGCGGGCGAAGTCGTCCGACATCGACAGCTGCATGATGAAGGACAGGCCCAGGATGCTGAAGACCATCAGCAGGGTCAGCGGCAGGTTTCGGAACGTGTTGACGTACGAGGTACCGATGCCCCGGAGGACCGCCACCGGGGAGACGCGGAGGATCGCGACGATCGTCCCCAGGATGAACGCACCGATGATGCCGAGCACTGAGAGCTGGATCGTGACCCAGACGGCCGCGAGGACGTCATACTCGGCGAACATATCGCCCATGGTCAACCTTCCTTAGGGAGGGCCTCGGCCTCCACGCATCCGGGCCGGGATCACCGGCCGGGATGCGTGGAGACGACGACTACCGGATCAGATCAGGAGCAGGGGGCCGGCTCCGGCGGGTTGCCCGGCCCCGGAACGAAGCCGGCGGTGCCGAGCGTCTCGTCGAACGCGGTCTGCCAGCTGCCGTCGTCGATCATCTCGGTCAGGGCCTCGTTGATCTGCTCGCACTTGTCGACGTCACCCTTCTGGATGCCGATGCCGTACAGCTCCTCGGTGAAGGAGGCGCCGACGACCTTGAGCTGGCCCTGGTACTGCGGCTGCGCAGCGTAGCCGGCCAGGATCGTGTCATCGGTGGTCACCGCGTCCACGGCGTTGGACTGCAGCGCGGAGACACACTCGGAGTAGGTGCCGAACTCCTGCAGGTTGACGCCCGGGACCTGCTCCTGGAGCGTCTGCGCCGAGGTCGAGCCGGTCACGGAGCACAGACGCTTGCCCTCGAGGGACTCCGGGCCGGTGATGGACTCGTCGTCGACCCGGACCAGGAGGTCCTGACCTGCGATGAAGTACGGGCCGGCGAAGCTGACCTTCTCCTTGCGGGAGTCGGTGATGGAGTAGGTGGCGACGATCATGTCGACCTGGCCGGTCTCCAGCAGCGTCTCGCGCTGGGCGCTCGGCGCCTGGATCCACTGGATATCGTCCGCGGAGGTGCCCATCTTCTCGGCCACGTAGCGCGCGACCTCCACGTCGAAGCCCGTGTAGTCGTTGCCCTCCTTCAGGCCGAGGCCGGGCTGGTCGTACTTGATGCCGATCTTCAGCTTGTCGCCGCCGTCATCCGAGCTACAGGCGGCCAGGCCGAGGGCCAGAGTCACGGCCGCAGCAGCGGCACCGATCCGTCGGAATTTCATCTTTACTCCTCGTGGGGTGGGTGGATGAGTCGCGTACGGGTCCGCGTGCGGTCCCCGGGGGTCTAATTGGTGAGGATCTTGGACAGGAAGTCCTTGGCCCGCGAGCTCTGCGGGTTGGTGAAGAACTCGTCGGGGGTGGCCTGCTCGACCAGCTCACCGTCGGCCATGAAGACGACACGGTCGGCAGCCTTGCGGGCGAAGCCCATCTCGTGGGTCACCACGACCATGGTCATGCCGGATTTGGCGAGTCCGGTCATCACGTCCAGGACCTCGTTGATCATCTCCGGGTCCAGGGCGGAGGTCGGCTCGTCGAACAGCATGACCTTCGGGTCCATTGCCAGGGACCTGGCGATCGCCACGCGCTGTTGCTGGCCGCCGGACAGCTGGGCCGGGTACTTGTCGGCCTGATGGTCGACGCCGACCCGCGCGAGCAGTTTTCTGGCCCGCTTCTCGGCCTCGTCCTTGCGCTGCTTACGGACCTTGACGGGCCCGAGCGTGACGTTCTCGAGGATCGTCTTGTGCGCGAAGAGGTTGAACGACTGGAACACCATGCCCACGTCCGCCCGGAGCTTGGCCAGCGCCTTGCCCTCGTCGGGAAGCGGCTTCCCGTCGATGGTGATACTCCCCTCCTCGAAGGTCTCGAGGCGGTTGATGGTGCGGCAGAGCGTTGACTTACCGGAACCCGAAGGCCCGATCACCACCACGACCTCACCTTCCTCGATGGACAGGTTGATGTCCTTGAGGGCGTGGAAGTCACCGAAGTGCTTGTTGACGCCTGAGATCTCGACCAGAGCCATGAGAGGAGCATAAACGCCACATGAGCCTCACGCCCGGAACTCGCCGCAAGGGGTAACGGTCGACATGCTTGCGTATCGACCGTACCGTTTTCCCATGGCGGTATCTGACGTGAAGGACTACGCCCATCTCAGCGCCGAGGATGTGGAAGCGATCGGCGCCGAACTCGACGCGATCCGCAAAGAGGTCGTCGACTCACTCGGCGCGGACGATCGCCGGTACGTGCGCAACACGATCCGGCTCCAGCGCGGGCTGGTCGCCGGGGGCCGCGCGGTGCTGCTGTTCTCCGGGCACCGGCCCGCATGGGTTCTGGGCACCGGCCTGCTCGCGGCGGGCAAGATCATCGAGAACATGGAGCTCGGGCACAACGTCATGCACGGGCAGTGGGACTGGATGAACGATCCGGAGATCCACTCCACCACCTGGGAGTGGGACATCGTGGGCACCTCCGAGCACTGGAAGGCCACCCACAACCACCACCATCACACGTACACCAACATCATCGGCATGGACGACGACGTGGGCTACGGCGTGGTCCGCGTGACCCGCGATCAGCCCTGGCACCCCGCCTTCGGGCTCAACATCGTGTGGAACGCCGTACTCGCGTTCGCCTTCCAGTGGGGCGTGGGCGTGCAGCATCTGGAGATCGCTCCGGGCACCATCAACTCCTCGGGCTGGCCGGAGCAGAAGCGACGCATCGGCCAGTTCCTGCGCAAGGCCCGGCGGCAGGTCGGCAAGGACTACGTGTGGTGGCCGATGCTCTCCGGGGACGACTGGAAGACGACCCTCTCCGCGAACGCCACGGCGAACGTCATCCGCAACCTGTGGTCCAACGCGGTGATCTTCTGCGGCCACTTCCCCGACGGCGCCGACAAGTTCACGCTCGAGGACCTCGACAAGGAGACGCAGGCCCAGTGGTACCTGCGTCAAATGCTGGGCTCGGCGAACTTCACGGGCAGCCGGCTCACGCACTTCATGTCCGGCAACCTGTCGTACCAGATCGAGCACCACCTCTTCCCCACCCTGCCCTCGAACCGCTACGCCGAGCTGTCGGAGAAGGTGCAGGACGTGTGCCGGCGGTGGGATCTGCCGTACACGACGGGCCCGCTCTACCGGCAGTACTGGCAGTCCTGGCGCACGATCGCCCGGCTCTCGCTGCCGGACCGGTTCCTGCGGGCGACCGCAGACGACGCGCCCGAGACCAGGTCGGAGCGGATGTTCGCCGGGGAGCCCCGGACCTACGACGACCCCGAGGGTCCGCGATCCGGTCTCGTCACCGCCCTGCGGCACCACCGCGCCAGGAAGGAAACCGCCGTGTGAGTGGCGCCTACCCTGTGCGGTGTCGGCCGGCGATCCGGTGCCGTTCTGCCTCGGTCAGGCCACCCCAGACCCCGTAGAGCTCCTTGGTCTCCAACGCGAAGGTTCTACAGGTGTCGAACACTGGACAGACGGCGCAGACCTCTTTGGCCTCATCCTCTTTCTTCCGCCGCTCACCCTTCACCTCGTCCTCGAGACTGTAGAACAGGTCTTCGTGTCCGATACAGGCGGCGGCGTCTCGCCACGACCAAAAGTCGGCAGTGGGTTCGAGGTTCCTGTACCTGGGCATCATGCCTCCGTTTCCGCGAGCTGGAAGCCCTACCGTGGGCGCTGGAACTCCGGCTCGTTGTCCACGGTGTCATCCTGTCAGCGTTCGTCGGACTGTCGACCGAAAACCGGTGCGGACGGACGCATATTGAAGGCCCGAGCAGGCCGATACGCAGGGAAAATGATGGCGCCGGCGCGGAAAGTGAGAATAGACCAATCTGCTCAGGAGGCGGTGCGATCAGCGCGTGAGGGCGGTCCTCGTCGTGGTCGTCGTCGTCGACCTGATGACCTCCGCCGCGCGCGAGGCCGCACCGTCCACTCCCCAGTTGTCGCGGATCCCCCCGGACGCCTGATCCAGGGAGCGCGCCACCTGATCACACACGGCGTGCGCTACAGCTGTAGGGCCGTCGCCGTAGCGCAGCACGGCCGCCCCATCGAACGCCCCGAGGGCGCCGGCGGTGGCGTCCTGCTCGCCGTACTCATGACGACGCGGGACCACCACCATCGGCACATTAGAGCAGGCGGCGTCCGCGACAGAGGCCTGTCCCGCGCACGTCACCACTACGTCCGCAGAGGTGAGCTCGTCCCACGGATCTTCGCGCCACACGCCGTCCGGGCCGCCCACCTCGAGCCACTCGGCCACGCCGAGGCGCTGCGCTGTCGAGCGCACCGCCCGCCAGAAGCGATGGTCACCGCTCGGGCCGGCACTGTTGAGATGAACCACCCGGGGTCGACGACGACCAGGCTCCCGCTCCCGGTCGCGCCCCTCGAACCGGGAGATCCCCCCGACCTCCCGTACCCGGCCCCGCGTGCCCGCAACGGTGGCCGGGTGCACGCCCGGCGGCCAGGCCGCCAGCAGTGTCTCGGCAGCGCGGCACCGCAGGACATGCGGTTCGTCGTCACGCAGGCCCGGGGGCAGGGTGCTCACCACGGGCGTGCCGGTCATGCGTGCGGCCAATGACATAGCGGGGGGACCGTCCACCCAGACCGTCCTGGGGCGCATCCGGTCGATCCAGGTCACGGCGGCGCGGCGGGCGGACAGATCGATGTCGTCGGGGCCCGACCCGACCTCTTCCCGGGTCGCGGGCAGGTGAACAACGCTGGACCCGCGCGGCCGGGTCCGCTCATCAAACGGACCGGCCAGCAGCATCGTCACCTCTTCCCCTCTGTCCCGGAGAGCGGCGACGACCGGCAGCACCCGGTTCAGGTGCCCCCGTCCACGGTTGTGGACATAGACGCCGATCATCGACAAGGCCCCCTCGCTGCGCCCGCGCCTAGTCTGCGCCCCGGATCGCGCCGAGGAGGGCGTCGCAGAACGCCGGGAGGTCGTCCGGGCTGCGGCTGGTGGAGATGCCGTCGTCGGTCACGAGCTCGGCGTCGACCCACTCCGCGCCCGCGTTGGTCAGGTCGGTTCGCAGGCTCGGGTACGAGGTGATGCGGCGGCCGCGGACGACGTCGGCCTCGATGAGCACCCACGGCGCGTGGCAGAGCGCGAGTACCGGCTTGCCGGCCTCGACCATCTCGCGGACGAGGGTCAGGGCGTGCTGGTCCTGACGCAGCGCGTCCGGGTTGGCCACGCCGCCGGGCAGGACCAGGACGTCGAACTCCGCGGCGGAGGCGTCGGCGGTCGTGCGGTCCACGGGGTGGGTGCCGGCGGGGCTGAGGTGGTCGACGAGGCCGACCTCCCCGTCGTCGGTGCTCACCAGCACGGCGGTATGGCCGGCGTCGGTGACGGCCTCCCATGGCTCGGTGAGTTCGACGCGTTCCACGCCTTCACCGGCGACGAGGAAGGCGACGGTACGGGTTTCGGTGGTTGCTTCCTGTGTCTCGGTCATGTCCCGAGGGTGCGGGCGGCGGGCTCGTATCGCAACCGGAAGACCAGGGGTGGACCCCGGCGCGCGGGTCCGGCACGATACCGGCATGGGACGTGGAGCGCGGACGGGACGAGGCAACCGGGGCGGCGGGCGTGGCTGCGGCTGCTCGTTGATCCTGCTGGTGTTGCTGCTGGTGGGACTGGTGGCGGCCGCCGAGTTCGGCGCGCGGTGGTACCTGGCTGACCGGGCCGAGCGGGAGTTGTCGGCCCGGATCGACGCGCCGACGGACGTGTCCTTCGGCCGGGGGCTGCTGTTGTGGGAGCTGATCAGCTCCCGTGCCGCGGGGGAGGTCCACCTGACCTCCCCCGGCTCCGACACCGTGCCGCAGCTCGACGTGACCGCCCATTCGGTGACGCTCGTCGACGGCGCGCTCTACGCGCAGACCCTCGACGGCACCGCCGTGCTCGACGAGCAGCAGATGGTGGCGGCCGCGGCTCAGGGCGGCCCGGAGGGCTCGCCGATCGCGGGGCTGACGGAGGTGCGTTCGGTGCGCCCCGACGCGGCGGCGGGTCTCCTGCGCGCGGACCTCGGCGGGATCGCCGAAGTCGGGGTGGCGCCGAGCGTCACCGACGGGCGGCTCACACTGCGGCCCGAGCAGACCGCACTGCTGGGCTTCCCGCTGCCGGACGGCCTGTTCTCCGGCATCACCACGGTGGTCGACTCGGCGGTCGCGGATCTGCCGCAGGGCGTCGTGATCGAGGGCACCCGGGTCGTGCCCGAGGGGCTCGAGGTGAGCCTCGGCGGACGCGACGTGGTCCTGCAGACGAACTAGGTGTGATGTCCAGAGAGGTTGTCCCGACTCGGGTTGGTGAGTTCGGCTGA
>NZ_JBSHCV010000027.1:0-27519 GCF_053615975.1 Dietzia sp. NPDC055877
CAGGCCACACCCACTAAATCCGGGTATCCATACACACATTCTGGCCTTTAACCCGAGAGGATCGCCGTCGTGACCTCGCGCCGTGACCTTCTCCGCCTCGCCCTCGGTGCCGGGCTGGCGACGGTGGGGGTGTCCGGGTGTGCGCGGACGGACGATCCGGGCCGGACGACGACGACACCGTCGACCCGGGGCGCGTCCACGTCCGGGTCGCTCGCCCCGCCGGAGCCGGTCCGGACCGTCACGCCCGACGCCCCTGCGCGACAGGTGGTCGCGATGTCCTCGGCGGACCTCGACGTCCTGCACGCGCTCGACCATGCGCCGACGGCGGCCTGGGCGGCGGACGGTACCGGACCCCGGCCCTGGCGCGGGCGGCCCGCCCCGCCGGCGCCGGAGTGGGCCGGGTCCGGGCCGCCGAGCCTCAGATCCCTCCTGCCCTTCGGGGTGGACGCGTTCGCGATGGCGTCCGCGGATGTCACCGAGTCGCAACTGCGGGCCTATGAACGTCTCGGCGCGGTGATCGTCGGCCCGGAGGGGCGACCCGATTGGCGCGATCATCTCCACCTGATCGCCGACGCGGTGGGGGCCGACCCCGCCCCGGCGGAACGGGCCACCGGGGAGGTGCTCGGGGCGTGGGCCGAGCGGCAGCGCCGGCTGGGGGTGGAGAGCTTCGTCGTCGTCATCGGGACCGGCGCTGACCCCGACACCGCCGTGGCCACCCTCGCGGCCGACGCGCCGCTCCTCGCCGAGCTGCGGGCACTCGGGTTCGACGTGGTGACGTATCCCGGGCCGGTCGTCTTCCGGGAACTGCGGCGGCCCGGCGTGCACGTCGTTCGCGTCGACCCACGGGACGGTGATCTCGTGGCCGCGGTCCGGCAGCCGAGCGTGTCCAGCCTGCCCTGGGCGCTGGAGCGGCTCGTCCGGGGGCGGCGCCCGGGCTGACCCGGCGGGCTGACCCGGCGGGCTGACCCGACGGGCGGCATGCCGGGCCGGGGCGCAGGGCGGGCGGCGCCTGGTTCGGTGCGGGTCGCGGCCGGTGGGGCGGGTGTCGGTTAGAGGCGCTTGTGGATGGCCTCGGCAGCGGCTAGGAGGTCGGCGGCCCAGCGCACACCGGGGCGGCGGCCGATGCGGTCCACCGGGCCGGAGACGGAGATGGCAGCGATCACCGCGCCCGAGGAGTCGCGGATCGGCGCCGAGATGGACGCGACGCCGGGCTCGCGCTCGGCGACGGACTGTGCCCAGCCGCGCTTGCGGATCTCGGCGAGCTGGCGCTCGGTGTAGCCCGCCTCGGCCAGCAGCGCGCGCTGCGTGTGGATGTCGGCCCACGCGGCGAGCACCTTGGCGCCAGAGCCGCGCGTCATGGGCAGGACCGCTCCGACGGGCACCGTGTCGCGCAGTCCGGTGAGGGGCTCGGCCGAGGCCACGCAGACACGGCGGTCGCCGTCGCGGCGGTAGACTTGGACGCTCTCGTCCGTGGTCTCGCGCAGGCGGGGCAGGACCGAGGAGGCGGCCTCGGCGAGCGGGTCGGGGAGGTTGGCCGCGAGCTTGGCGAGGCCGGGTCCCAGGGTCCAGATGCCGGCATCGTCACGGGCCAGGAGTTGGTGCGTCTCCAGGCCCACCGCCAGTCGGTGTGCGGTCGCCCGGGGCAGCCCGGTTCGCTCGCACAGGTCTGACAGGACGCACGGTTGCTCGGCCACGGCGTGTAGCACCGTCATTGCTTTGTCGAGGACCCCGATCCCGCTATACTGTCTCACAGTTCGACTATAGCGTCCTACATGGTGAGAATCCATCGTGAACTCGCCGAGGACGTGGACTTGGAGGCGTGATGAGTGAGACGGTGTCCGGCGGCGGACGGCCGCGGACCCTGGCCGAGAAGGTCTGGGATGACCACGTGGTCGCCAGGGGCGAGGGCGAGGGCGGGTCGCGTCAGCCCGACCTCATCTTCATCGACCTGCACCTCATCCATGAGGTGACCAGCCCGCAGGCGTTCGACGGGCTCCGGCTCGCCGGTCGGCGGCTCCGCCGGCCCGACCTCACGCTGGCGACGGAGGACCACAACGTGCCCACCGACATCGTCGGGGGAGCGGTGAACCTCATCGCCGACCAGACCTCGCGGACGCAGATCGAGACGCTGCGCCGCAACTGCGAGGAGTTCGGTGTCCGCCTCTACCCGATGGGTGATGCCGAGCAGGGCATCGTCCACATCATCGGACCGCAGCTGGGCCTGACCCAGCCCGGGATGACCGTCGTGTGCGGCGATTCGCACACCTCGACGCACGGCGCGTTCGGCTCCATCGCGATGGGCATCGGCACCTCCGAGGTGGAGCACGTCATGGCCACCCAGACACTGTCGCTGCGGCCGTTCAAGACGATGGCGATCACCGTGACCGGCGAACTGCGGCCCGGCGTCACCGCGAAGGACCTCATCCTGGCCGTGATCGCACAGATCGGCACCGGCGGCGGGCAGGGCTACATCATCGAGTACCGCGGAGAGGCCATCGAGAAGCTCTCGATGGAGGCCCGGATGACCGTGTGCAACATGAGCATCGAGGCCGGCGCCCGCGCGGGCATGATCGCTCCGGACCAGACCACCTTCGACTATCTCGAGGGTCGCCCGCACGCCCCGCAGGGGGCCGAGTGGGACGCCGCCGTGGAGTACTGGCGCGGCCTGCGGACCGACGAGGACGCGGTGTTCGACACCGAGGTCGTGATCGACGGCTCCGCACTGACCCCGTTCGTCACGTGGGGCACCAACCCCGGCCAGGGTGTTCCGCTGGGTGCGACCGTGCCGGACCCGGAGTCCTTCACGGACGAGAGTGAGCGGATCGCCGCCGAGAGCGCCCTGGAGTACATGGATCTCCGGGCGGGGACCCCGATGCGGGACGTGCCCGTCGACGTGGTGTTCGTGGGCTCCTGCACCAACGGGCGGATCGAGGACCTGCGCGAGGTGGCCGAGGTCGTCGCCGGCCGCAGGGTCGCCGACGACGTCCGAGTGCTCGTCGTCCCCGGTTCGATGCGGGTACGCGAGCAGGCCGAGGCCGAGGGGCTGGACCGGATCTTCACAGAGTTCGGGGCCGAGTGGCGCCAGCCCGGATGCTCGATGTGTCTCGGGATGAACCCCGACTCACTCGAGCCCGGTCAGCGATGTGCCTCGACCTCCAACCGGAACTTCGAGGGGCGCCAGGGCAAGGGTGCGCGCACCCACCTGGTCAGCCCGTCCGTCGCGGCGGCCACCGCCGTGCTCGGCCGCTTCGCCTCTCCCGCCGACCTCGAGCCCGCGAAGGGGGCCTGACACCTCATGGAGCCGATCACCACCCACACCGGCATCGGTGCCCCGCTGCGCCGCTCCAACGTGGACACCGATCAGATCATCCCCGCCGTCTACCTCAAGCGCGTGACCCGCACGGGCTTCGAGGACGGGCTGTTCTCGTCATGGCGCGCGAAGGAGCCCGACTTCGTGCTCAACCGCGCGCCCTACGACAAGGCTTCCGTCCTGGTCGCCGGTCCCGACTTCGGCACCGGTTCCTCCCGGGAGCACGCTGTCTGGGCGCTCATGGACTTCGGGTTCCGCGTGGTCATCTCCTCGCGCTTCGCCGACATCTTCCGCGGGAACTCCGGCAAGTCCGGGCTCGTCGCGGCCCAGGTGGAGCAGGAGAACGTGGAGCTGCTCTGGAAGGTCATGGACGCCCGGCCCGGGATCGAGCTGACCGTCGATCTGGGTGCGCGGACCGTCGCGGCCGGAGATGTGACCGTCCCGTTCGACATCGATGACTACACCAGGTGGCGCCTCATGGAGGGGCTCGACGACATCGGCCTCACCCTCCGGCGTGAGGACCTCATCGAGGAGTACGAGGCCCGGCGTCCGTCCTTCAAGCCCGTCACCGAGCCACGGTAGGCGGGGATCGGCGCCCCTCGGCGGGTGGCTCGGGAGAGCTGCCGGACGCCATGGCGCGCGGATGTTGAGGCTTCTTTATCCCTCTTTGTGTGAGTATGCTTATCCGCACTGGGTGCGGATCGGTTCCGCGACAGCGACACTCGCACAAAGGGGGGCTCCCACGTGAACAAAGCCGATCTCATCGAGGAACTGGCTGAACGTATGGGCGGTGACCACCAGCTAGCCACCGAGGCGCTGGAGAACACCCTCGACATCATCGTGCGGACGGTGGCGTCCGGGGAGTCGATCACCATCATGGGGTTCGGCATCTTCGAGAAGAAGGCCCGGGCCGCACGGGTCGCCCGTAACCCACACACCGGGGAGTCGATCCCGGTCCCTCCCACGTATTCGCCGGTTTTCCGCCCCGGTCAGTACTTCAAGGCGGTCATCCAGGGCGCGGAGGTTCTCCCGGAAGGACGGCTGGCGGCAAAGCGATCGAGTTCGCACCAGTCGTTCGGCGGGCTGGGGCAGAACGGTGTCGACCACCCCGGCAGGGTCGGCTGAGCCTCGGCTGACCCACGCCGCGCCGTCCCGGGAGAGTGCGGTCCCGTCGGCTCGCCGGTCAGTGCAGCGGGAGCGGGCTGCGGTAGTAGTCCGCATAGAGCAGTGTGGTCCCTGAGAAGCCGAGACCCCACGCGCCCGCCTTCTTGGTGGAGGTATCGCCGATGTCGATCCCCGCTGCCACGGCCATATCATCGAGCATCCCGGGGATCGCGGTGCCCTGGGAACTGATCGCCGCGATGCCACCGCCGGTGGCCGCGATCTCGAGCAGCCGCTGCACGGCGCCCGCAGGTGACTCCAGGTAGGCCTCGTCGCTCAGGGCGGGCTCGATCGCGATGTCGACACCGAGTTCATCGGCGAGCGGCCCCAGGGTCTGTTCGCAGCGCACCCGGGGCGCGCTGTGCAGCCGGCTGACGCCGAACGCCCTCAGCATCGGGGACAGCATCTCGGCCTGCGTACGCCCGGACTTCTCGAGTGGTCGAAGCGCGTCGTCCCCGCTCCATTCGCTCCTGTCGCCCGCCTTGGCGTGCCGCACGAGGAGCACCACCGTCTCCACCGGTCGCATGCCGGCGAAGCGGGTGAGTATCTTGCGGTCCAGGGCGTAGGAGACGAGAGCCTTGGCCTCCTCCACGGGGAGCCACCGGAGTTCGTCGACCTCGGAATTCGGCGCGAAGCGGCCGCCGAGCGACCGGGCGGACCAGTAGGTGACCTCCTTGCGGGTGTTCTCCTTCAGCGGGTACGCGGTGGTCCCGATGAGTGACTCGAGCACCGACTCGAACCCGGTCTCCTCGAGGATCTCCCTGACCGCGGTCGTCGGCAGGGACTCTCCTGAATCGACCTTGCCCTTCGGTAGCGACCAGTCGTCGTACCGGGACCGGTGGACGATCGCGCACACCGGCACCCCGTTCTCCACGCGGTACAACACCGCACCCGCGGCGGGGACGACCCGGATCTTGGACTTGGACTTGGACTTGCTCATCGGTCACGGAACCCCGCGTGTTCGGCGGCCATGCGTTCCTGGTGATCGATCGAGTCCGCCCAGTCCTCCGGCGCGGGCATCCGGCGCCACGTGGCGTCGGGCTGCAGCTGGAAGCTGCGCGTGGCGGGATCGAGAGCCGAGGTGAAGATGCGGTTCACCTGCGCCTTGAGGCGCGGGTCGGTGACCGTGACCATCACCTCGACGCGTCGATCGAGGTTTCGGTGCATCATGTCCGCGCTGCCCAGCAACACCTCGTCCGCACCACGGAAGTGCAGGATGCGTGAATGCTCGAGGAACCGGCCGAGAATCGACCGGACGTGGATGTTCTCGCTCAGTCCGGGAACCCCGGCACGTAGTGAGCAGATTCCACGCACGACGATGTCGACCGGGACGCCGGCCTGCGAGGCGCGGTACAGGGCGTCGATCACCTGCTCGTCGACCAGGGCGTTGGCCTTGAGGCGGATGCCCGCCTCCCGACCCTCTGCGGCCAGCGCGATCTCCCGGTCGATGCGCTCGATGATCCCGGAGCGGATGCCCTCGGGGGCGACGAGCAGCCGCCGGTATTTGCTGACATTGGAGAAGCCCGTCAGGTGGTTGAACAGGTCGGTCAGGTCCGAGACCACGTCCTCGTCGGCGGTGAACAGCCCCACGTCCTCGTACAGGCGCGCCGTCTTGGGGTTGTAGTTGCCGGTCCCGATGTGGGCGTAGCGCTGGAGGCGATCGCCCTCCTTGCGGACGACCAGACACGTCTTACAGTGCGTCTTCAAACCCACCAACCCGTACACCACATGCACGCCGGCCTGCTCGAGTTCGCGCGCCCACCGGATGTTGTTCTGCTCGTCGAACCGGGCCTTGATCTCGACCAGCGCCACCACCTGCTTGCCGGCTGCGGCGGCGTCGACGAGGGCGTTGACGATGGGCGAGTCACCGGAGGTGCGGTAGAGGGTCTGCTTGATCGCCAGTACGTTCTCGTCCGCCGCCGCTTGCTCGATGAATCTCTGGACGGTGGTGGAGAACGAGTCGTAGGGGTGCTCGACCAGGACGTCGCCCTCGTGGAGCGAGTCGAAGATGTTGCGGGCCGTCTCCCGTTCACCGAACGCCGGAGGAGTGGCCGGCACCATCGCCGGATCCTTGAGATCCGGGAGCTCGAGTCCGTGGAGCTGCCACAGCCCGGTCAGATCGAGCAGGCCGGAGAAGCGGATCACGTCCCCGGACTCGATGTCGAGCTCGCGCTTGAGGATCCGCAACATCCGGGGGGTGGTGTCCTCGGCGATCTCGAGGCGGACGGCGGAGCCGAATCGACGGCGCGCCAGCTCTCGCTCGAGGGCCTGCAGGAGGTCCTCGTCCCGGTCTTCCTCGACCTCCATGTCCGCGTTTCGCGTCACGCGGAACACGTGGTGCTCAACGATCTCCATGCCCTGGAACAACTCGCCCAGGTGGGCGGCGATGAGCTCTTCGGCGGAGACGAACGCGAACTCCTCGGCGCTCTCGCGCTGGACCCGGATGAAGCGGGGCACGTTGTGCGGGATCTTCACCCGCGCGAAGTGTTCCTGTCCCGAATCGGCGTCGCGGATGATCACCGCGAGATTCAGACTCAGGCCCGAGATGTAGGGGAACGGATGCGCCGGATCGACGGCGAGCGGCGTGAGAACCGGGAAGATCTGGTTACGGAACAGCTCGGAGAGCTCGAAACGCTCTTCTGTGGAGAGCGCCGACCAGGGCAGGATCCTGATGCCGTTCGCCTCCAGCGCCGGCCGGATCTCATCGTGGAACAACCTGGACTGCTCGTCGCACAGTTCACGGCTACGCAGGCTGATCCGACTGAGCTGTTCGGCGGGTGTCCGGCCGTCGGCGGAGCGGACCGAGAGGCCGGTCTTGTCGCGACGCTTCAGGCCCGCCACCCGGACCATGTAGAACTCGTCGAGATTGGAGGCGAAGATCGCGAGGAACTTGGCTCGTTCCAACAGCGGGAGAGATGTCTCGCCGGCCAGCGCGAGGACGCGCGCATTGAAGTCGAGCCAGCTGAGTTCACGGTTGAGGTAGCGGTCACGGGGCCGGGGAAGTGCCTGCGGGGCGTGGTCTTCGACTGTCACCAGACCATTGTGGCCGATCGAGGGTGGTCCGGGCAGCGAAGGGGAGCGGAAACACCCGTCAACGCCCGGGCGGTGGCGGCCCCGACCCGACGACCGGCCAGTCGGACCACGTCCTCGGGGATGTCCACGTCCCGGGAGGCCGCGCCCCGTGCGATGTCGTCGACGTCGAGCACCGCGGCCCCGCCCTCGAGCCGATAGCGCTCGGCGGAGCCGGCGCCGAACCGGCACACACGGGCGGCGCCGCCGGCCCAGAATGCCATCGTGGTGCCCTCTCCGCGATGATCGACGACGACCGAATGCGGGTATTCGGCCGCCGAATCGAGCACGCGGGTCAGCGACTGCGCGTCCAGCTCGGGGAGGTCGGCGGCGACGACTGCGACCCGTCCGGTGAGACCGGCGAGCGCCTCGGTCAGCGCGGCATTGAGCGGGTCCACGTCGGTGCCGGGGGCCGGCGTCGTCTCGGCGACGAACTCCGCCCCCAATCGGTCGGCGAGGGCGGCGATCTGGGGGTCGGAGGAGACGATCCGAACGCGCCCGACCTGCTGACTGTGGAGGCAGGCGGTGACGACATCGGTGGTCATCGCCACCACGAGGCCGCGGCGGGAGTCCGGCGAGAGCGTCGACCCCAGTCGGCTTTTGGCGCGATCGAGGGATTTGACGGGGACGACGATCGTCCACCCGTCTCCCGTGCGCTCCCGGCCACCCACTGCGTTCATCGAACGCCATCCTGCCAGCACCGCCTCGCGATCGCCCGGCGCCGGGTAGCGTCACTGCCGTGATTCACCCGGGGCGAGGCCAGGTGGCGACGAGAGTGGGGAGGCGGCCATGGCGCGGATCGCAGTGATGGGTGCGGGGTCCTGGGGGACCGCGGTGGGCAAGGTTCTCGCGGACGCCGGCTCCGAGGTCGTCATGTGGGCGCGGCGCGAGGAGGCCGCCGACGACATCAACGGCAACCACTGCAACGGCAAGTACCTCCCGGGCGTCGTACTGCCGTCGGCGGTCAGCGCATCGACCGACCCGGCGGAGGTCCTCGACGGTGCGGAGGAGGTCGTCCTCGCGGTACCGTCACAGACTCTGCGCGCGAACCTCGAGAACTGGGTCGACCTGCTGACGCCGAACGTCGGGGTCATCTCTCTGGCCAAGGGCATCGAGACGGGCACGCTCATGCGGATCAGCGAGGTCGTCGCCGAGGTCGCAGGCCTCCCCGAGGGGCAGATCGCCGTCCTGTCCGGGCCCAACCTCGCCCGTGAGGTCGCGGAGGGGCAGCCCGCCGCGACCGTCATCGCCTGCACCGACGCGGCGCGCGCCGCGCGACTCCAGGACGCCTTCTCCACCCGTTACTTCCGGCCGTACACCAACAACGACGTGGTGGGCTGCGAGATCGGTGGGGCCACCAAGAACGTGATCGCGCTGGTGTGTGGCATAGCCTCGGGGATGGGTCTGGGGGACAACACCGCGGCGACACTGGTCACACGTGGTCTGGCGGAGTCCACCCGGCTCGGGGTGGCACTGGGCGCCAGCCAGATGACCTTCGCCGGCCTCGCGGGTCTGGGCGACCTGGTGGCCACCTGTACGTCGCCGCTGTCCCGGAACCGGACGTTCGGTGAGCGACTCGGCAGGGGCGAGACCCTGGAGCAGGCACAGGAGGCGACCAACGGCCAGGTGGCCGAGGGCGTGAAGTCGTGCACCTCGATCGTCGAGCTCAGTCACCGGGCGGGCGTGGAGATGCCCCTGACCGAGGCGGTGCACGAGATCTGCCACGAAGGGGGTAACGCCGTCGAGGTGGCGGTGCGCCTCATGAGACGGAGCACCAAGCCCGAGTAGCCTCGGCCCGGTGAACCGCACCACCGTTGCCGTCCTCTACGGCGGCCGCAGCACGGAACATTCCGTGAGCTGCGTGTCCGCCGGCGCCGTCATCTCCCACCTCGACCGGTCCGAGTACGACGTCATCCCCGTGGGGATCACCTCGACCGGGGCGTGGACACTGGGCCCGGACGATGTCTCCGACCTGCGCATCATCGATCGCTCGATGCCGGTCGTCGATCCGCACCGCCCGCGGGTCGCGCTGGGTTTGTCCACCGAGGACCGGGGTGTCCTGCGGTACGTGGACGGGGACCGCGCCGGGGAGGAGGTCGCGCGTATCGATGTGGTCTTTCCGGTCATGCACGGCACCTACGCCGAGGACGGGACCATCCAGGGGCTCCTCGAGTTGTCCGGGCTGCCGTACGTGGGGCCCGGGGTGCTCGCCAGCGCCGCGGGCATGGACAAGGAGTTCACCAAGATCGTCCTCGGCGCCGCCGGACTGCCGATCGGCGAGCAGGTCGTGCTGCGCCCCGGAACACGGTCCCCCACCGCAGAGGAACTGGATCGCCTCGGGCTGCCACTGTTCGTCAAACCCGCCCGCGGGGGGTCGTCGATCGGGATAACCAAGGTCTCCCGGATCGACGACCTCGATCCCGCGATCGCCGAGGCCCGTCGGTTCGACCCCAAGGTGATCGTCGAGGCCGCGATCGTCGGTCGCGAGGTCGAATGTGGGGTCCTGGAGTACCCCGACGGGCGCGTCGAGGCCAGCCTCCCGGCCGAACTGCACATCCCCGGCGAGCCGACCGGTCGCGAGGGTGAGTCCGAGGGCGATTCCTTCTACGACTTCGACACCAAGTACCTCGACGACGTGTGTACGTTCGACCTGCCGGCGCAGCTCCCGGCCGCCGACATCGAGCGGCTTCGCGAGCTCGCCGTGGCGGCGTTTCGGGCGATCGACGCCACCGGGCTCACCCGGGTGGACTTCTTCGTCACGGTCGACGGTCCGGTGATCAACGAGGTCAACACCATGCCGGGCTTCACCCCGATCTCGATGTACCCGCAGATGTGGGCCGCCACAGACGTCGACTACCCGACGCTGTTGGGCACCCTCGTCCAGACGGCGCTCGCACGCGGCTGACCCACCCTCCGCGGGCGGCCCCCCGGCAGATCCGCGCGATCGCCGCGGTGCGGCCGGCACGGCCCGTGGCGGGTCAGCCCACCGGGGCCGGGGCCGGCTCGATCTCGTCGAGGGACGCGGTGATCGCGTCGGACAGATTCTGGATCGGACCGGTGCCGCTGCCCTCGGGCAGCGTGATCGCGACGAACTCGGGCCGATCCACGGCCACCCATGTCGACGACGTGACCGCCGGGTCCGGGTCGGGCTCGTTGAACCACTGGACCCCGTTGACCTCCTGCAGCCCCACGCCCACGACGAAGGTCGGCGGCGCCGGCAGGCCGCAGCGCACGACCACCGGCTCGGCGTCGGGCATGCGATAGGCCGCGATGCCCGCCGTGTCCGGCTCGGTCAGGGCGACCTGGGTCGCGTCTCCGAGCTCCGGCGGCAATGACTCGATCAGGGCCGTGCAAGCCTGGGACCCGGCGCCCGGCGCGGGGAGGGGTACCGCCGCGTACGGCTCGCTCACGGCGGCTTCCGCGGCCTCGTCGCCCATGTTCCGGAACAGCACCAACACCACCGCGAGAACGATCAGGGGGACGATGACCCCCGCGACCACGACAGCGGTGGGGACGGGGCGAACATCCCCGTCGGAAGCCCTGGTGTTCCGCGGACCGGCGTCGTACCGATCCTCCGGATCCGAGTCCGTCGAAGCCACAGGTGTCGTCCTTCCTCCCCGGGGCGGACGCCGTCCGGGCGGCCGCTAACCTGACGGCAACGCTACAGACCCGCGCCTGCACACCCGGCGCGCGACTCCACCCGGAAGGGGAGCACAGACGTGACCGATCGGGCCGTGACCGTGGCCGAGGCCGGCGAAGCCGCGGTTCTCGAGGTGCTCAGTGGTGCCCCGGTGCAGGCGGGGGACGACCCGGTGGGCAACGGCGACGACGCCGCCGTCCTGGGGCCCGCCTGGGCCACCGTGGTGACCACCGACATGCTCGTTGAGGGAACCCATTTCCGTCGGGATCTCACGGGCTGGCGGGACCTCGGCAGGCGAGCCGTGGCACAGAACGTCTCCGACGTCCTGGCGATGGGCGCCGAATGCACACGGATCCTGGTGGCCCTCGCGGTACCGGGTCGCACCACGATGCGGGAGATCTCGGATCTCGCCGACGGGATCCACTCCGAGGCGGCCCGATCCGGGGCGGTCGTGGTCGGTGGGGACCTCACGAGTGCCGACTTCGTCGTCGTCGGCGTCACCGCCATCGGCACCCTTCCGCACGGGGCCGCCCCGGTGCGGATCGACGGCGCGGCCCCCGGGGACAGCATCGGACTCACCGGACTCCCCGGGCGGTCGGCCGCGGGGCTCGCCCTCCTCCTCGCCGGACGCCCGGACGGCCCGCTGGCCCGGGCATACCGCGTGCCCCACACCCCGGTCGGCACGGGCACCGCCGCACGTGTGGTCGGGGCCTCATCCCTCACCGACGTCAGCGACGGGCTCCTGCGCGACCTGTCCGGCCTCACGCGCGCGTCGGGGGTCGCCGCGGACCTGGACCGCGCGGCACTGCCGGTCGACCCGGAACTGTTCGCCGCGGCGGAGTCGCTCGGCGCCGCCGACGCCGACGCCCGCGTCCTCGACTGGATGCTCGACGGGGGAGAGGACCACGGGCTGCTCGGGACCTTCCCGCCGGGATGTGCCGTGCCGGACGAGTTCACGATCATCGGCACGATCCGTGCCGGCGAACCCGGCGAGGTGACGATCGACGGCACCGCCCGGACGCCCGGAGGCTGGGACTCCGCGCGCGGCGCGAACTAGGGTGGGCACATGGCTGTCTATGCACTCGGAGACCTCGAACCCGACATCGCGCCCGATGCCTGGGTGCACCCCGACGCGGTGGTGATCGGGCGCGTGACGCTCGGTCCGGGCGCCTCGGTGTGGCCCACGGCGGTGTTGCGCGGTGACTACGGGCGGATCGAGGTCGGGGCGATGACCAACATCCAGGACGGCACGATCGTCCACTGCACCGAGAGCGAGCCGACCGTGTTCGGTGAGCACTGCATCGTGGGACACAACGCCCACATCGAGGGCGCGACGATCGGGAACGGCGCGCTGATCTCGTCCGGTTCGGTGGTGCTCAACGGGGCGGTGATCGGCGCCGGCGCGATCGTCGCCGCCGGGTGTCTCATCCCGCCACGCTTCGACCTGCCCGATCGACGGATGGCGATGGGCACGCCCGCGAGGATCCGGGACGGCTACGAGGTCGACCCAGCGATGCTCGAGGGCAACACGCAGAAGTACCACGAGAACGCGATGCGGTACCGTGCCGAACTCCGCCGGCTCGACTGATCCGTGAGACCGGAGATCTCGGCGCGGCCGCCGCTGGAGCACCTGCTCGATCCGGGCTGGGCGCGGGCGCTGGCCCCGGTGGAGGAGCAGATCCACCGGATGGGTGATTTCCTGCGTGCGGAGAACGCGGCGGGGCGCGGTTACCTGCCGGCGTCGGACCGGGTGCTTCGCGCGTTCACCCAACCCTTCGACGACGTGCGCGTGCTCATCGTGGGGCAGGACCCGTACCCGACCCCCGGGCATCCCGTCGGGTTGAGTTTCGCCGTCGATGGTGAGGTGCGGCCGCTGCCCCGCAGTCTGGGCAACATCTACCGTGAGTACACCGACGACCTGGGGCTGCCCGCACCGCCGCACGGCGATCTGGGGGCCTGGACGCGATCCGGGGTGTTGCTGCTCAACAGGGTGCTGACCGTGTCCCCGGGCGACGCCGGTTCCCACCGGCGCAAGGGATGGGAGGCCGTCACCCAGCGGGCCATCGAGGCGCTGGTGGAGCGTGACCGGCCGATGGTCGCGATCCTCTGGGGGCGCGACGCCCGGTCATTGACCGGGATGCTCGGCGAGATCCCCGTGATCGCCTCGGCTCACCCGTCGCCGCTCTCGGCCCGGCGGGGATTCTTCGGCTCGCGGCCGTTCACCCGCGCCAACGAGGCGCTGGCCGCACTCGGGGCGGAACCCGTGGACTGGCGCCTCCCGCTCGAGCCCTGAGCGCACACGCGACATCCGCCACTGCGACGACGGATCCGCTACCGGCGCCCGGGTAGCGAATCGTGATGGTGAGTAGCGGATCGCGGGTTCTCCGGGCCTGGCCGCGGGTGGCGGGTCGGCCGCCGTTCGTAGATCAGTCCCGGCCGAACTCCGGGGCCCGCTTGGCGACGAAGGCGTCTACACCCTCGATCCCGTCCGGCGAGGTGGCCAGACGAGAGATGGAGTCCCGCTCGGCATCGAGGTGGCCCGACAGGCTGGACTCCGCCGAGGCGCGCAGCAGGGCCTTGACCGCGGCATAGGACTCACCGGGGCCCGAGGCGAGACGCACCGCGAGCTCGCGGGCCGCCTCGCGAACGTCGCCCTCGACGAATGTAGTGAGCATGCCGAGTGCGTAGCCGCGCTCGCCGGTCATCGGCTCGTTGCCGAGGATGAAGGCGCGCGCCGCGTTCTGCCCGATCGCGCGGGGCAGGTTCCACGACATCCCGCCGTCCGGGGACAGGCCGATCCCCGGATAGGCGGCCAACAGACGCGTGTCGGGACCGGCCACCGAGAAATCGGCCGCGAGGGCCAGGGAGAGTCCGGCGCCGGCGGCCCAGCCGGCCACGGCCGCCACCACGGGGACGGACACCTCGTCGAGCTGCCGGATCACAGCGTGCAGCCGGTCCGCGAGCTCGCGGACGTGCGCGGAACGATCGTCGGCGGAGGCGAATCCGGCCACATTGCCGCCGGCGCAGAAGTTCTTGCCTAGGCCGATCAGGAGCACCACGCGGGCCTCGAGGTCGCCGGCGAGGAGGGCGGCCAGGGCGGTGCCCATCTGGTCGACCGCGTCGGAGTCGAGCGCATTGCCCTTGCCGTCCAGCGAGATGGGCAGCGTCAGAACCCCCTCCTCGAGAGTGGCGAGGGGTGTCGCTGAGAGGTCAAAGGTCATCCTGGTGCTCCCTGTGGTGTCCACCGTCTCGGCCTGTTCGACGGCTGTCGACAGGTGAGGGTACTAGGCTTGTCCGCGCCACCCGTGCACATCCGGGTGGTAGGGGTGCCAGGGGCGACGAGGAGGGGCGATGACGCAGGAGAGCACGCGCGTCGAGGACCGTCCCAAGACGCTCGACGCGCAGGGGGTGCTCACGTGGGCCCGGCGCTGCGTCGAGCAGCTTGCCGAGCATCGCGAGGAGATCAATGCCCTCAACGTCTTCCCCGTGCCGGACTCCGATACCGGGACCAACCTCCTCTACACGATGAGAGCCGCTCTGGACCGGGCGGAGGGCGAGGACGCATGGATCGCCGAGGGCGGCGGCACCGCCGGCGCCCGGGAGGTCGCGGTCGCGCTGGGCCGGGGGGCGGTTCACGGCGCGCGGGGCAACTCCGGGGTGATCCTGTCCCAGGTCCTGCGCGCGGTCGGTGAGGCCGCGACGTTCACCGTCGTCGATGCGGCCACCTACCGGCGCGCCCTGCGTACCGCCGTGACTCTCGTCGACAACGCGCTGAGCGACCCGGTCGAGGGAACCATCGTCACCGTCCTGCGCGAGGCCGCCGCCGGTGCCGGCCGCTCCACCGCCACGTCGCTCGTCGAGGTCGCCCGCGCCGCGGCGGACTCCGCGGCGGACGCCCTGTCGCGGACGACCTCCCAGTTGTCGGTTCTGCGCAATGCCGGGGTCGTGGACGCCGGCGGCCGGGGACTGCTGATCCTGCTGGACACCATGGTCGGTGTTCTGACCGGAGAGACCCCCGACCGGCCTGACTACGGCGTCCCATCAGATCCGGGCGAGTGCGCAGCCGGGGCCGGCGCAGAGAATTCTGACAGGGGCGATGCGGGCGGGCCTGCTGGGCAGGCATCGGCGCAGACGCGCTACGAGGTCATGTACTCACTGACGCACTCCGACGATGCCCGTGCCGATGAGCTCAGGTCGGCTCTCCGGACGCTCGGTGACAGCGTCGTGGTGGTGGGCGACGGAGGTGCGGGCGACCATGCCCGCTGGGCGGTTCACGTGCACACGGACGACATCGGCCCGGCGATCGAGTCCGCACTGTCCCTGGGCCGGGTCGTGGAGATCAGGGTGACCGACATGCTTGACCCCCTGGGCCAGGGCCGTGCCACCGACGACGCCGCGGGCACGGGGGCCTCGCCGGCTGCGGCGCGGCCCACCGGCACCCCGACCCGGACTGTCGCCGCGGTCGTACGGCCAGGCTCGCTGGCGGAGTTGTTCACCGACGCCGGGGCGGCGGCAATCGACCCCGGCGACAGTGGTGAGGGAGTGATCGACGCGGTTCTGGCACTGGAGGCCGACGAGTGCGTGGTCCTGCCCAACGGCGAGCTGTCCCGAGCGCAGATCGGCTCCCTCGATGAGGCGCTGCGCGACATGGGCCGGCACGCACTGATCCTCCCGACCGCCTCGGTGGTCCAGGGGCTCGCGGCGTTGGCGGTTCACGACGCGTCCTCGACCCTCTCGCTGGACGGTTTCGGTATGGCCGACGCGGCGGCGGCGACCCGCCACGCGCACCTGGTCAGGGCCGAGCAGGATGCGCTGACCCTGGTGGGGCGGTGTGCGGCCGGGGATCTGCTGGGCGTGATCGGCCACGACGTGGCGCTGATCGACAGCGATCCGGTCGGGACGGTGTGCTCCATCGTCGACCGGATGCTCACGGCAGGGGGCGAGCTGGTCACCCTCCTGCTGGGTGATGAGTACGACGAGCCCTCGACCGAGAACGTCCTGACGCGGCTGCGAACCGACCATCCGGATGTCGAGGTGGTGGCCTACAGCGCGGGCCCCGGCAGGATCTTGGCGCGTGTCGGGGTCGAATGACGACCTTCGCCACCACTGAGACCCCGCTCGCCGAGATCCTCGACGCCGACCTCGCCCGGCGGATCGGCACGGCGTTCGGGCACCGCACGGTCGGGGACCTGCTCCACACCCTTCCCCGGCGGTTCCGCCGGCAGGGGCAGCGCGTCGACAGGAAATCCCTCGTCGAGGGCGAGCGCGTAACCGTGATCGGCACGGTAGAGCGACTGTCGTCCTCGACCTACACGTCCAAGAAGGGGTCCAAGCAGCGTCAGCGGGTGACCCTCGTGGTCACCGACGGGGGCATCGAGTTTGAGGTGGTCTTCTTCGCCGGGTGGGGAATCAAGAACATCCTCCCGGTCGGCACCGAGGCGATGTTCGACGGCACTCTCTCCACATTCCGCGGCAAACTGAACCTCAAGCACCCCGAGTTCCTCATCCTCGCCACCGCCGCGGGCGGGTCCGGTGAGCTCAAGGGCTCGGGCAACCTGGCCGCTCTGGCCGAGCTGTCGGCGAAGGTGCAGGCCGAGGGGGGTGAGAGCCTGTTCGGCCGCAGGTTCCTTCCGGTCTACGCGTCCAGGGAGGGGGTGACCTCCTGGGAGGTGTTCGGCGCCGTGGTCACGGCTCTACGGGCGTTGATCCCGGTGGTCGACCCACTCGATCAGTCGGTGATCGACGCCGTGAATCTCATGAACCTGGACGACGCACTGCACAAGGCCCACATGCCGTCGAGCCAGGAGGAGATGGACGCCGCTGGGTACCGCCTGCGCTTCGACGAGGCGCTGGCGCTCCAGTTGTTGCTCGGCGCCCGGCGGCGCTTCTTCTCCCGTGATCCGGCCCCGCCCAGCCCGGTCCGCGCGGACGGGCTCCGCGCCGCGATGTGGTCCCGGCTGCCGTTCGCGCTCACCGCGGGGCAGCAGTCGGTGCTGGAGGACATCTCGGTGGACCTGACCCGCGACCAGCCGATGAACAGGCTGCTGCAGGGTGAGGTCGGCTCGGGTAAGACCGTGGTGGCGCTGCTCGCGATGTTGCAGGTCCTCGATGCGGGCCGCCAGTGCGTGATGCTGGCGCCCACGGAGGTACTGGCCGTACAACATCACCGATCCCTGACCGCGATGCTCGGCGACCTCGGGGAGGGCGGTCGGCTCGGTGCGGCGGACGGCGCCACCCGGGTGGTACTGCTGACCGGGTCGATGTCGACCACCGCGCGGCGGCAGGCGTTGTTGGACATCGTGACGGGTGAGGCCGGGATCATCGTCGGAACGCATGCGTTGATCCAGGATTCGGTCGACTTCTTCGATCTGGGGCTGGTCGTGGTGGACGAGCAGCACCGATTCGGCGTCCGGCAGCGGGACCGACTTCGAACCAAGGGGCGGGACGGCATGGTGCCGCACCTGTTGGTGATGACGGCCACGCCGATCCCGCGCACCATCGCGATGACGGTGTTCGGGGACCTCGAGGTGTCGGAACTGGGGGAGCTGCCGGGCGGCCGCCGCCCCATCTCCACGTCGGTGGTGCCGGCGCGGGAGAAGCCCCGGTGGTTGGAGCGGACGTGGGAGAGGGTCCGCGAGGAGGTGGCCGCCGGACATCGCGCCTATGTGGTGTGTGCACGGATCGACGGCGACGACGACAAGCCCGACGCCAAGGACGACGGGAGCATCCCGTTGACCGCGGCCGTGGACCTGCACCACAGCCTGTCGACCGGGCCGCTCGCCGGCCTGCGGGTCGGTCTCATGCACGGCCGACTGTCGCCGGAGGAGAAGGACACGGCGATGACGGCGTTCGCCGCCGGCCGGCTCGACGTACTCGTGTCCACGACGGTGATCGAGGTCGGCGTGGACGTCCCCGAGGCCACGGTCATCGTGGTCATGGACGCCGAACGCTTCGGCGTGAGCCAGCTGCACCAGCTCCGCGGCCGGGTGGGCCGGGGTGGCCTGTCAGGGCTGTGCCTCCTGGTCACCAACTCGCGATTCGACAGCCGGGCGATGGACAGGCTCAACGCCGTGGCCTCGACCACCGACGGGTTCGTGTTGGCCCAGCTCGATCTCACCCAACGCCGGGAGGGCGACGTGCTCGGCGATGCGCAGTCGGGTGCCCTGTCGGCGCTGCGGATCCTCTCGGTGGTCGAGGACGGTGCGGTCATCGGGATCGCCCGCCAGTACGCCGAGCAGATCCTGGATTCCGACCCGGGCCTGCACGCGCATCCGGCGCTCGCCGAGAGGGTCTTCCGGCTGGTCGGGTCCGAGGAGTCCGCCTATCTGGAGCGATACTGAGCACACCCCCCGCGGTATTCGCCTGACCCGCCAGCACATGACCCGCCACCCGAACGAGCAGGACTGACATGACCCGCATCATCTCCGGCCGACTCCGAGCACTCTCGATCGTCGTCCCGCCGGCCGGCACCCGGCCCACCACCGATCGGGTCCGCGAGGCGTTGTTCAGCGCGATCGACAGTCGGGTCGACCTCGCCGGGGCGTCGGTGCTCGACCTGTTCGCCGGCTCCGGCGCGCTCGGACTCGAAGCACTCTCCCGTGGCGCCGACGCGGGATGGTTCGTCGAGGAGAACCCCCGTGCCGTCGCCTGCCTCAAGAAGAACGTCGCCGGGGCGTCGGCGTTGTCGTCGTCGTCCATCACGGCGACCATCAGACGTGCATCCCTTCCCGGCGCCCTCCGTGGCCCGTGCCCCGTCCCCGGAGGGTTCGACCTGGTCCTCGCGGACCCGCCGTACGAGCGCTCCGGCGTGCTCGACGAGCCGATCCTCCTCGCGCTGCGGGACGGCGGTTGGCTCGCCCCCGACGCACTGGTGGTGTGGGAGCGGTCCAGGCGCGACCCGGCGGTGCGGTGGCCCGAGGGGTACGCGCGAGAGTTCGAGCGCACCTACGGTGAGACCGCCGTCGAGATGGCGCGACCGGTTGATACGGTCAGGCGATGACCACAGTCGTGTGCCCAGGCTCGTTCGATCCGGTGACCCTCGGGCACCTCGACATCATCCGCCGCGCCGCGGCGCTGTTCGACGACGTGATCGTGTGCGTGGTGGCCAACCCCAACAAGCAGGGCACCTTCACCATCTCCGAGCGCAAGGCGCTCATCGAGGAGGTCTGCGCCGACATCCCCGGTGTGCGGGTCGACAGCTTCTACGGCCTGCTCGTGGACTACTGCCGCGACCAGGGCGCCACCGCCGTGATCAAGGGGCTGCGGGACTCCACGGACTACGACTACGAGCTGCCGATGGCGCACATGAACCGGTCGATCGCCGAGATCGACACCGTCTTCCTGCCCACCCGCGCTGACCTGTCGTTCGTCTCGTCCTCGCTGTGTCGGGAGGTCACCCGACTCGGTGGCGACGTGTCCCACCTGCTGCCAGGGCCCGTCGCTACGGCGCTCAGGGAGCGTCTGGTCTGAACGCCGGAGAGTAGGACACACCGCCGCCGCACCGGCCACGGCGCGTGTGTTGCGGGCACACTGGTGTGGCAAGAGTGACGAACCGGTGAAGGGACGAGCGTGTACCGAGTGTTCCAGGCCCTCGACGAGCTGAACGCGATGATCGAGGACGCCCGCAGTCTGCCCATGACCGCGAACTGTGTGGTCCCGCGGCACGAGTCCCTGTTGTTGCTCGACGACATCCGCGATTCCTTCCCCGGCGAACTCGACGATGCGCAGGACGTTCTGGACCAGCGCGATCGCGTGCTGGCGGAGGCCGATGACACGGCGCACCAGACCGTCGCGGCGGCGGATGCCGAAGCGGACCGGACCCTACGGAACGCGCGCGAGGACGCCGACGCGATGCTCGCCGACGCCAAGGCCCGCGCCGACCGCATGGTCGCCGAGGCCACCACGCACGCCGACGAACTGGTGGGCGACGCCCGCGCCGAGGCGGGCGAGCTGCTCGAGCGATCGCGCCGCGACGCCGAGTCCACCACCGTTCGCGCCCGCGCCGAGGCCGAGCGCCTCACCGAACAGGCCAACATCCTCTACGACCGCACCATCACCGAGGCGCGGCAGGAGCAGCAGCGCATGCTGTCCGAGTCCGAGGTCGTCCGCATCGCCGACGAGGAGGCCTCACGGGTGCGCGACGCCGCACATGCGGAGAGCGATCGCCGTCGCGAGGAGTGCGACGCCTACATCGACGACAAGATGGCGCGGTTCGAGGAGTTCCTCGGAACCACCATCCGTACCGTCGCCCGCGGCCGCGAGGAGCTCCACGGCGTAGCCCCGTCGGGCCGCCGTGAGCCGGGCGGGCGTCGCGCCGGGCGTGACGATGCGCGCCACGGCGACGGGTACGGAGACTACTGACTCGAGGCGGGTAGTCTGCTGGTCGTGTCCACCACCTCCAGGTCCCATCGTTCCGCGCCCGGCCCCCTCGTCCTCGATACGCGCAGTATCAGCAGGACACCCGGCGCGATGACGCCGATCCAGCGTGTCACCGTGGCGCCGTCCACGATCGGGGTCGAGATGATCGCAATCCCCGAGGGGGCCGAACTCGATCTCGACCTGATGCTGACATTCGTCGACGAGGGCGTCCTCGTCACCGGTTCGGTCAGCGGACAGGCGACGATCGAATGCGCGCGGTGCCTCGGCGAATTCCACGCCGAGGTCGCGGTGGACCTCACCGAGATGTACGCGCTGGAGAACAAGGCCGCGGCCGAAGGCGCCGAGCAGGACGAGGTTCGGCTGCTCGATGGTGATCTGCTGGACCTGGAGCCGGCGCTGGTCGACGCGTTCGGTCTGGAGTTCCCGCTGTCGCCGACGTGCACGGACTACGGTCACGCCGAGTGCATCAACGCCGACACCCCGCGCCCCGACGGGGTCTCCGGGGAGACCGAGGGGCGGATCGACCCCCGCTGGGCGGGGCTGGCCGAGAAGTTCGGCACCACCGGCACGGACGAGGGCCGCGCGTGACGGATCGGCCCGGCTCACTGGGTACGGCCCTGGGTGTCGAGCTTCCCGCCGAACTGGCCACCCAGGCGGTCACTCACCGCTCGTTCGCGTACGAGAACGGGGGAGTGCCCCACAACGAGCGGCTCGAGTTCCTCGGTGACGCGGTCCTCGAGTTGGTCGTGACGGAGTACCTCTACAGCGCCTACCCGGATCGTCCGGAGGGAGACCTGGCCAAGATCCGGGCGAGCCTGGTCAACACCTACGTGCTGGCCGACATCGCTCGCGAACTCGGTCCCGGCGGGTTGGGCGCGCACCTGCGACTCGGCCGCGGCGAGGAGCTCACGGGAGGCCGGGACAAGCATTCGATCCTCGCCGACACGTTGGAGGCGGTGTTCGGGGCGGTGTATCTCACGCACGGTCTCGAGCCGGCGCGGGCACTGATCGAGCGGATCATCGGCGAACGGTTGCAGGTCGTACCCACGCTGGGCGCCGCCCTCGACTGGAAGACCAGCCTGCAGGAGAAGTGCGCGTCATCGGGCCGCCCCAAGGCCCACTACGACATCACCTCGACCGGCCCGGATCACGACAAGACCTTCACCGCGGTGGTGTTCGTGGGGCAGGAGCGACTGGGGCAGGGCCTCGGGCGCACGAAAAAGGAAGCCGAGCAGAAGGCCGCCGAGCAGGCCTGGGCCGTTCTGGACGGGAAGTCGGGCTGACGAGATGCCCGAGTTGCCCGAGGTGGAAGTCGTCCGGCGCGGTCTCGAGGACCATGTCGTGGGCCGGCGGATGGTCGGCGTCGACGTGACCGGCGTCCGCACCGCGCGCCGCCAGCCCGGCGGGGGCGCGGAGATCGAGGACCGACTGACCGGTCGGACGGTCACCGGGGCCCGGCGGCGCGGCAAGTACCTGTGGTTGACCCTCGATGACGACGACGCCGTCGGTGCCGACTGTCTGCTGGTTCATCTGGGGATGAGCGGACAGATGCTGGTGACGGATGAGGGCGTGGCGCCCGTGCGACACATGCACGCCCGGGCGTTCCTCGACGACGGCCGGGAGCTGCGTTTCGTCGACCAGCGCACCTTCGGTGGATGGACGGTCGTGCCGTTGACCGACGCTCTCGACGGCACCGGCGTGCTCCTGCCGGCGCCGGCGGCCCACATCGCCGCGGACCCGTTCGAGGAGGGGTTCGACCCCCTCGCCACCGCCCGGTCGATCCGGCGTCGGGACACCGAGATCAAGCGGCTCCTGCTGGACCAGACCGTCGTATCCGGGATCGGCAACATCTACGCCGACGAAGCGCTGTGGCGATCCGGGATCCACGGTCGCCGCCGCACCGGCGCACTCACGCTCCGTTCGGTCACCCAGACCCTGGAGCACGCCCGGGACGTGATGTCCGATGCCCTGGTCGCGGGCGGCACCTCCTTCGACGCGCTGTACGTCAACGTCAACGGCGCCTCCGGGTACTTCGACCGCTCCCTGGACGCCTACGGTCGCACCGGCCTGCCGTGTGCCCGCTGCGGCACCGCGGTGGTGCGGGAGGATTTCATGAACCGCGGCTCGCACTTCTGTCCCGTCTGCCAGCCCGCGCCGCGCCGGAGTGCGGTCGCACGGCGGGTGACAACACGCCGAGCCGGGAGCCGAAGCGGACCGATCGTACGATGAATGTCATGTCCGAGAGCACTCCGCAGAGTCCCGCCCCCCAGACCGCGCCCACCAGCACCGAGCTTCGGGTGGAGCGGACCGGCACGCGCCGATACGTGGGTCTGTCGTCGCGCGGCGCACGGGTCGAGATCGGCTCGGCGGACGTGGAGGGGGTGTTCACCCCGGGCGAACTGCTCAAGATCGCGCTCGGCGCCTGCACCGCGATGGCCTCGGACTTCACCGTGTCCCGTCGGCTGGGTGAGGATTACGACGCGACCGTTCACATCTCCGGCGATGCCGATCGTGAGAGCGAGCGTTACCCGCGGCTCGAGGAGCTCTACGAGCTCGACATGTCCGAGATCAACGCGGCCACGGCCGAGCGGCTGGTCGCCATGATCCGTCGCTCCGTCGACAAAGCCTGCACGGTAGGCCGAACCCTGCAGACGGGGACCGAGATCGCGCTGGAGATCGAGACCGGGATCGATCCGCGGTGAGTGAGCAGGCAACCGGTCACGTGCGGTTGGTCGCGTGGGTGCACGGCCGGGTCCAGGGCGTGGGGTTCCGCTGGTGGACACGCAGTCGTGCCCTCGAGCTCGGACTCGCCGGGTACGCCACCAACAAGTCGGACGGCCGCGTGCACGTGGTGGCGGAGGGGCCCGAGCAATCCTGCCTGGAGTTGCTCGACAAGCTTCGGGGAGACGGCACGCCGGGGACCGTCGAGCTCGTCGTGGACTCGTGGGAGGCGGCGCGGGGCGGGCTCACGGGATTCGTCGAGCGCTGACCTAGGATCAGCTCCCGTGTACCTCAAGTCGCTGACGCTCAAGGGCTTCAAGTCCTTTGCGGCGCCCACGACCCTGAGGTTCGAACCCGGCATCTGCTGCGTGGTGGGCCCGAACGGCTCCGGTAAGTCCAACGTCGTGGATGCGCTCACCTGGGTCATGGGCGAACACAGTGCCAAGACACTGCGTGGCGGCAAGATGCAGGACGTCATCTTCGCCGGCACCTCGGGCAAGCAGCCCCTCGGTCGCGCCGAGGTCACACTCACCCTGGACAATTCGGACGGCGCGCTGCCGATCGACTACGCGGAGGTCTCACTCACCCGCCGCATGTTCCGCGACGGCGCCGCCGAGTACGAGATCAACGGCGACCGCGCCCGCCTCATGGACGTGCAGGAGCTGCTCTCGGATTCCGGTATCGGCCGCGAGATGCACGTGATCGTGGGGCAGGGGAAGCTCTCCGAGATCCTCGAGTCCAAGCCGGAGGAGCGCAGGGCGTTCATCGAGGAGGCCGCGGGCATCCTCAAGCACCGTCGCCGCAAGGAGAAGGCCCAGCGCAAGCTCGCCGGGATGCAGGGGAACCTGGACCGCCTCAGCGACCTGACCACCGAACTGCGCCGTCAGCTCAAGCCGCTGGGCCGCCAGGCCGAAGTGGCCAGGCGGGCACAGACCATCCAGGCCGACCTGCGCGACGCGACCTTCCGACTGGCCGCCGACGATCTCGTCACGCGTCGCCGCGAACTCGCGGACGCCGAAAGCGTGCGCGGCCGCCTGGAGGAGCGCGTCGCCGAGGCTGTCGATCGTCGCGACGGACTCGCCCGTGAGGTCGCGGCGACCCAGTCCGAGCTGGACCGGCTCACCCCGGATGCGGAGGCGGCACAGCAGCGCTGGTTCGCCCTGTCGACGCTCGCCGAGCGTGCCCGGGCCACCGCCCGCATCGCCTCCGACCGGGCCCGCTCGCTCGCCGCCGAGGTGGCCGTTCATCACGGCACGGATCCGGACGAGCTCGACCGCCAGGCGGACCGCGCCGAGGCCCACGAGAAGGAGCTCGCCGAGGACGTCGAACGGGCGGCCGAACGCGCACGTCACGCCACGGACGCTCTGTCCGCGGCCGAGTCGGCGTCGGCCGCACTGGAAGCCGAGCACCTCAAGGCGGTCAGGGCGATCGCCGATCGTCGTGAAGGCGTGGCACGACTGGCGGGCAAGGTCGAGACCCTGGCGGCGCGGGTGGAGTCCACCGAGGCGGAGATCGCGCGGGTGGACGCCGAGACGGTGGCCGCCCGCGAAGCGGTGGCCGATACGGAGGCCGAGTTCGACACCGTCCACGCGCGCGTCGGCGTCCACGGTGAGGGTGAACAGACCCTCGACGAGCACCTCGGCCGCGCCGAGCGGGCCCACCTGTCCGCGCGCGCCCGGCTCGCGGAGCTACGGGGGATCGAGCGCGAGGCGGACCAGAGGATCGCCCGGCTGGCGGCCCGCATCGAGACTCTCGAGCAGAACAAGGGCGCCGGCGACGGCGCCGAGTGGGTGGTGCGCCGCCTGGGCACCGACGCGGTCGCCGGGACGGTGGGCGAGATGCTCGGCGTCCGCGACGGATGGGAGCGCGCGATCGGTGTGGCTCTGGGCCCGGCCGTCGACGCCGTGGTGGTGGATCAGACCGTTGACCGTAGCGAAGTCCTGGCAGCGTTGCGCGACGCGGACGCCGGTCGGGCAGGTCTGCTCGGACGGGGCGCGCCGGGAGGCGATTACCGCCTCGAGGTGGAGCTGGTCGACGGGGCGCGCTGGGCGCTGGACGTGGTGGACGTCCCCGACGGCCTGACCGCGTCCGTCACGGCTCTGCTGGTCGACGTCGTGCTCGTCGATGACCTGGCCGTCGCCTCCGCGCAGGTCGACGCCGACCGGCGCGTCCGGGCCGTCACCCGGGCCGGCGAACTCGCGGGATCCGGATGGGCGGTGGGTGGTTCCGCGTCGGGGCGGACCGGACTCGAGATCCAGTCGGCGATCGATGCGGCGGTCGCCGAGCGGGACACCGTCCGCGCGGAGATCGAGACCGCTCGCGCCGAGCTCGCCGGAGCCGAGGCAGAGGATGCGGACCGCGCCGACCGGTTCGCGGAGACGATGGCCGCGATCACCGAATCCGACGCGGCGATCGAGGAGATCTACGCGGAACTCGCCCGGATCGGACAGCGACGCCGCCGCGCAGAAGCCGAAGTCCGGCGCCTGGAGCAGACGCGGCGGATCGCCGTCGACAAACTCGACGCCGCCCGCGCGGAGCACACCGAACTCACCGATCGACTCGCGCGGGCGGGGGAGGACCACGACGAGGACCAGATGCCCGCCGATGACGGTCGACTCGCCGCGCAGGCGGCGGTCTCCACCGCGCGGGCTGCGGAGATCGAGGCCCGGCTCGCGCATCGGTCGGCCGAGGAGCGAGCCACCGGCGTGCGCGGCAAATCGGCTTCACTGCGCCGTGCCGCCCAGGCCGAGCGGGAATCGCGCGCCCGGGCCGCCCGCGCCGCGGCAGCCAGACGCAGGGGCGCGGAGGTCGCCGGGGTCGTCGACGAACTCAGCGAGCGACTGCTGGCCAGACTCGACGAGGTCATCAGCACCGCCGGAGCGGAACGCGACCGGCTGGCGGCCGCCCGTACGGCGGCGACCACGGGACTGTCGACGCTCCGCAGCGAGCTGGCCGCGGCCGAATCCGAGGTCGGTCGGCTGGGGGACGCCGCACACCGGGACGAGGTCGTCCGGGCGCAACTCGAGGTCAAGGTCTCGGAACTGGAGTCATCGGTACTGGAGCGCCACGGCATCGAACCCGAGGCGCTGGTGACCGACTACGGGCCGGATATCGAACTGCCCCCGTCGGCCCTGGAGATGGAGGAGTACGAGGCGGCCCGCGAGCGGGGCGAGGACGTGACCCCACCGCCCCCGATGCCGTTCGTCCGTGCCGAGCAGGAACGCCGACTCAAGCGCGCGGAGAAGGATCTGGCCACGCTGGGTAAGGTCAACCCGCTGGCGTTGGAGGAATTCGCGGCCCTGGAGGAGCGGTACGCGTTCCTGTCCACCCAGCTCGACGACGTCAAGAAGGCCCGCTCGGACCTCGAGGGTGTGATCGACGACGTCGACGAGCGCATCGAGCAGATCTTCACCGAGGCGTGGATCGATGTCGAGCGGGAGTTCCGTGACGTGTTCTCGGTGCTGTTCCCCGGCGGCGAGGGCCGCCTGATCCTGACCGAGCCCGAGGACATGCTGGCCACGGGCATCGAGGTCGAGGCCCGGCCGCCGGGCAAGAAGATCAAGCGACTGTCTCTGCTGTCCGGTGGCGAGAAGTCGCTCACCGCGGTGGCGATGCTCGTGGCGATCTTCAGGGCGCGCCCGAGTCCGTTCTACGTGATGGACGAGGTCGAGGCCGCGCTCGACGACACCAACCTACGGCGTCTGATCGGGCTGTTCGAGCAGCTCCGCGAGACCAGCCAGCTCATCGTGATCACCCACCAGAAGCCCACCATGGACGTCGCCGACGTCCTCTACGGCGTGTCCATGCAGGGCGACGGCATCTCCAAGGTCATCTCGCAGCGGATGCGCTGAACCACTGGCAGGCTGGTGTCATGACTGATCACGAGTTCTACATGGACGCCGCACTGGCGCGGGCCGCGCGGATTCTCTGTCAGGTCTCCACCAAGGTGGTCGCACTGCGGTCGGGGATCGATCCACAGCTTCTCAAGGACTACGAACGCGGGGTCGTCGACCTCAGCGATGCCGAGGTCCAGGCGCTCACCGACGCGCTGTCGCACTTCGGGGCCGGCTTCATCGCCGAGGACGACGGCGGGGGCGTGGGGGTGCGGCGGAAGTTCACGAGGACCAAGGTCCGGATGATCGAGCGCTGGGAGGGCGAGGGCGGCCCCGTCGGAGAGGACGACGTCTAGCTGTGATGTCCAGGGAGGTTGGTCAGTCGGGTGACCGGTGGCTGGCCTCCG
>NZ_JBSHCV010000028.1:0-20942 GCF_053615975.1 Dietzia sp. NPDC055877
TCAAGATGAACGAACTCATCAACGGTGTTGCGCTGGCTCCCTGAGACCGCCCGAGTAGAGATGTTCCAAACACTCTTCTCGAGGGGGCACGGCGGGAAGCGGTACCCCGTCGATCAGCCGGCGTCCTTCTTCAGTACCGCGAATCCGAACGCCTGGCAGAACACCGAGTCCGTGTCGGCGACCGCTCCCGAGGCCAGCAGCGCCTCGCCGTCCAGCGGAACCCGGCACGGTTCGGTACCCAGATTGACCACGAGGGCCACCGATCCGCGGTGAACGACGAGCCACCGGTCGTCCGCCGCCTCCGTTCCCGTCTCGACGCGGACAGAGCCCAGCCACGGATCACTGAGCTCCGGCTCGGCTCGCCGCAGGGCGATCAGCTCCCGGTATGCCCGGAGGATCCCGGCGTGCGGCTCGGCGGTCTGCTCGGCGCGGTCGAGTTTCGACCGGTGGAACGTCTCCGGGTCCTGCGGGTCCGCCACCTCGGCCGGGTCCCAGCCCGTCGCCGCGAACTCCCGCCGCCGACCACCCCGCACCGCATCGGCCAACTCCGGCTCGGGATGCGAGGAGAAGTAGCAGAACGGTGTCGCTGCACCCCACTCCTCGCCCTGGAACAGCATCGGGGTGAACGGCGAGCACAGCACGATCGCCGCCCTGGCCAACAGTTGCTGCGGTGACAAGCTCATCGACGGCCGATCGCCGGCCGCGCGGTTGCCCACCTGGTCGTGGGTGAGCGTGTAGGCGACGAAGCGCGATCCCGGAAGGCGATCCACGTCCACCGGCCGGCCGTGCACCCGGCCCCGGAACGACGACCACGTCCCCGCATGCACGAACGCCCCCGTCAGCGCCTGACGCAGCGCCTCGAGTGAGCCGAAATCCGAGAAGTATCCCTGCCGTTCTCCGGAGATCGCGGCGTGGACGGCGTGGTGCACGTCGTCGTCCCACTGGGCGTGCAGTCCGAGACCGCCGGCCTCCCGCGCGGTGATCGTCCGCGGATCGTTCCGGTCCGACTCCGCCACCAGCGACAACGGCCGCCCCAGATGTGTGGACAGCGACTCCGTCGCCACTGCCAGCTCTTCGAGCAGGTGCACCGCCGAGCCGTCGTGCAGGGCATGCACCGCATCCAGCCGCAACGCGTCCACATGGAACTCGTCGAACCACCGCAGCGCATTGTCGATGATGTATCGCCGCACCTCGCCGGAATGCCGGCCGTCCAGATTGAGCCCCGACCCCCAGGGTCCGTCAGCCGCTGACAGATACGGCCCGAACTCCGGCAGGTAGTTCCCCGACGGCCCCAGGTGGTTGTAGACCACGTCCAGACACACGGCGAGCCCGCGCGCGTGACATGCGTCGACGAACTCCTGGAACGCGTCCGGCCCGCCGTACGCCTCGTGCACCGCGAACCACGCCACGCCGTCGTAACCCCAGCCGTGCTCGCCGTTGAAGGCGTTCACCGGCATCACCTCGACCATGTCCACGCCGAGGGCGACCAGTTCGTCCAGATGCTCGATCGCACTGGTCAGGGTCCCGCCGGCCGAGAACGTGCCCACGTGCATCTCGTAGATCACCGACCCGGCCAGCTGCCGCCCCGTCCAGGACGAATCGGTCCAGCGCGCCGGGTCGACGCGGTGCACCCGTGACAGCCCGTGCACACCGGAGGGCTGCCGCGTCGATCGCGGGTCGGGTCGGGCGGGGCTCCCCTCGTCGTCGTCGCCCGTCAGCACGAACCCGTAGTCCCTGCCCTCCTCCCGGCGCAGGTCCGAGGCCCACCATCCGTCGTCGGTGCGGTGCATCGGGATCGGGGTGGCGTCGGCGGAGTCGAGAACCAGGCCGACGGCTCGGGCGTGCGGCGCCCAGACCGAGAAGACGTCATCGAGAGGATTGGGCGAGGGATCGCGGTGGGAGTTGGTCGCGTGGTGCGGGGAGGTCACACGGCCCAGGGTAGGCAAGTGTCGCGCGGGATGTGCGGGGCCGCGGGCGGTCGGGCGGGGCTCCGTGCGGACCGTGATACTGGGGGGCATGGACCAGACCGCGCCCCGCGCTCTCCGCCTCAACGCCGGATCGGACGTGACGGGGGAGTACGAGGAGAAACGCTCCAGGTTCGTGGCGGTACTGCGCAGGTGCGACGACGACGAGGCCGCCCGCGCCCTGATCGCCGAGCTCCGGGCCACGTATCCGACCGCCCGCCATCACTGCAGCGCCTACCTGGTGGACGCGGACGGCGCCGGCCGGATCGAGCGGTCCAACGACGACGGTGAACCGTCCGGGACCGCGGGAACCCCCATGCTGGACGTACTGCGTGGCAGCGGGCTGACCGGTCTGTGCGCGGTGGTGGTGCGGTGGTTCGGCGGCACCAAGTTGGGCACCGGCGGGCTGGCCAGGGCGTATGCGGCGGCGGTGACGGACGCGGTGGACGAGGCGTGGCGGGCCGGACGCGTGGTGGAGGTCGTGCAGACGCCGGCCTGGGTCGCCGAGGTCGACCACGCCGTGGCCGGTGGACTCGAGTCGGCCCTCCGCGCGGCCGGGGCGCAGGTGCTGGATGTGGACTACGGGCGGCGGGTGCGGTTGAGCGTGGCCGGCGAGTTCGAGGTGCTCGGACCGATCCTCGCTGCCCGTACGTCCGGGGGCGTCGAGTGGGAGTCCGCAGGGGTCGCGACCACCGAGAACGCGGTATCGCGCCGGGATATGGAATCCTGAGTACATGAGCATGCAGCCCTACCAGCCGAACTCGATCGAGCTCCGGAAGCAGCAGGTCCGCAAGAATTCGCGGAACACCGCGATCGCGCTGGGCGTGACGGTTGTGTCTCTACCGCTCGCCTTCTGGGCAGCGAGCTCGTTCATCGTCCTGGCGATCCTCGCCGGGATCGCCACCGTCTACTACGGACTCAAGGTGCGCAAGGGCATCAAGGGGCCAGATTCCCCGCGCGGACAGATCGGGTACTGACGGCCCCGGTCACCGTCCCGGCTCAGTCGTGCCGACGCACCACATCCGCGAGCTCGGCACGCTCGGTACGGAACGCGTTCGCGGGGTGCTCGGTGTCGGCGTGGCCGAACGCGATTCCGCACACGATCAGCCGGTCCTCCGGAATGCCCAGGTGCTCGCGGACCCCGTCCGAGTACAACGCCAGCGCGGCCTGCGCGCAGGTCGCCACACCCAGCGATGACGCCGCCGCCAGGAACGTGGACACATACGCGCCGCAGTCCACCGCGCCGTAGGTGCCCAGCCCCGCGTCGGACGTGATGATGGCGACGTGCGGGGCGCCGAAGAACCGGTAGTTCTCGAGCATCTGACGCGCGCGGGCGTCGTGATCGGACCGCTCGATCCCCAGCGCCGAGTAGAGCCCGTACCCGCTGGCCCGGCGGCGGTCGCCGTACACGCCGTCATAGCGCTCGGGTGCCGGGAGATCGGATCGCATGTCGCTGGACACCACGTAGTCCGTGAGGGCCTTGCCGAACGCGGCCGTCGCATCACCTGACACCAGGTCGATCTGCCACGCCTGCGAGTTACACCACGACGCGGTGCGCTGCGCCATTCGCAGGATCCGCTCGATCGTCGCCTCGGGAACCGGCTCCGGGGTGAATGCTCGGCAACTGTGGCGATCCTCGAGGATCCGCTCGAGCACAGCAGCCGCATCCGAGCCAACGCCGTCGTCGGTCGTGCTGTCGATGGCGGGAGCTGTGACGGTCTCGAAATTGGTGGTGGCGTCGGACACGGGGCCTCCAGAGGGGAGTTCGCTACTTGTGACGTCAGTCTCCCACGAGTGAGAGCAAGAGCTGTCGCCGCCGTCTCGTGAACCTGCTCTCGTGCCGTCTGAAGGTTGCTACGAGTCCGCGGTTGGCCACGACATCAGCCGGCACCCATCGGGTTATTCGGCACCTATCGGATCCCATAGGTTTTCCGCAATCCGATGGGTCTCGCGGGTAGGGCGTTGGCTCGAGTAAACCCACGCGGGACGGGACGTGGGGGTGGCCCGGCGTGTGGGCCGGTGATGAGCAGACGGATACGCTCAGATCATGGGAGTTCGGGTGGACGCATGGACCTGGTCGGTGCGGTTGTTCCCGTCCCGCACCAAGGCGGCAGCCGCGTGCAGGGGCGGGCACGTCAAGGTCAACGGCGAGGCGGTGCAGCCCTCGAAGAGCGTGGTCCCCGGCGACCGGGTGCAGGTCACGGGCGCGCTGGGGCGGATCCGCATACTCGAGGTGGTCGAGACCGTCAGCAAGCGGGTGGGGGCGCCGGTGGCCGCGACCTGCTTCATCGACCATTCGCCCCCGCCGCCGCCCAGGGAGATCGTGGCGTCCCAGCCGAGGCGGGATCGGGGCGCCGGCCGGCCGACCAAGCGGGAGCGGCGCGAGACCGACCGGCTGCTGGGCCGCGAGCCGCGCTGAGCCGCTGCGGGGGCGCAGGCTCGGCGCCGTCGGTCCTACTGACGGACGATGACGACGACAGGGGCCGCCGCCAGCAGCTCACCCACGTCCACGCGGCCCGAGATCTCGGCACCATCGGGGCGCACCACCCACGAACCCGCGGGCAACTCGGCGACCGTCCCGAGGAACTCGTCGGCTGCCTTCGCTGCCGTGCGTAGTCGGGCGATGAGTCCGACCGCGGGCCGGCTCCCGTCGGCGGCGGGCCCGAGAGACCGCCGGAACGCCACGACGTCGGCGGCGGCCGGGCCGTGCACCGGTATCGGCAGGTACGCGCCACCGGCCATCGCCTCCGGATGCTCGCGCCGCAGCCTCAGGAGTTCGCGCACCAGCAGGAATTTGGGATGCCCGGCCCGCGCGACCGCCCCCGACCGCAGCGGTCCGAAGTCCACGAACCGGCGGTTGTCGGGGTCGACGAGCGAGTCCTCCCAGACCTCCGTGCCCTGGTAGACGTCCGGCACGCCGGGCGACAGCAGTTGCACGGCCTTGGCCACGAGCGAATTGTCCCGACCGGCAGGCGCGATGCGCTCGACGAACGCGCTCACCGCCCCGGCCCCGGAGTCGATCAGCGCGTCAATCCACCGGTGCATCCGCGACTCGAACCCGGCATCCTGGTCGGTCCACGTCGTATGGACGGCGGCCTCGCGCATCGCCTTGTCGGCGTACGCGTGCAGTCGCGAGCGAAGCTGCTCGGACGGGCCGCCCGGCTCCGGCCACACGCCCACGATCACCTGTAACAGGAAATACGCGGCGTCTTCGGCGGGCGGTGGGAACTCGTCGAACACCGCCGTGACGAATCCGGCCCACTCGTCGGGGACCTGGGACAGTACGGAGATCCTGGCGCGGACATCCTCACCGCGTTTGGTGTCGTGGGTGGACAGTGCCGTCATGGCCCCCGGGGTGGAGGCAGCCCGCTCGGCCATCGTCAGATGGAACGCCTCGACCGACAGGCCCATCCGCCCCGGCGACCCGCCCACCTCGTTGAGCGAGACGAGCCGACCGAGCCGATAGAACAGCCGGTCCTCTTCGGCTTTCGCGGTGGCGGCCCCGGTGACCTGCGCGAGCCTGACCGACGCCTCGCCCCCACGGGCGAGGGCGCGGGCCACGAGTGCGAGCACGCCTTCCAGCTCGGGTCGCTGACCTCGCAGTACATCCACGAGGAGCGGGAGCGTGCCATGCAGGACGGGATAGTCTGCCCGGTAGAACGGCGTCAGCGCGATCACGGCGAGCAGTGCCTCCCGCAGGTGGGCGTCGGCGCCGGTGGTGGCCTCGTCGTCGGGACCATGGCCGTCGGTACCGGCACCGTCGCCACCACCGCCGCCACCACCACTGTTGCCACCACCACCGTCGCGGCGCACCGCCCGCACCAACCGCGCCAACTCGGGCGCCAGGTCCTCGCTCACGATCCGGCGCTTGATCTCCGCGGACTGCGCGTGCACCTTCGCCTCGTCGCCGGACTCGCCGCAGAACTGCGCGGCCAGCTCGGACAGCCGCGCCTCGCCGCGGGCGTCGACCAGCAGCTGGTCGATGAGGCGCAATGCGTCGTACCCGGTGGTTCCGTCGACGGGCATCGCCGGATCCAGCAACTCGGGCGGCGTCGTGGCGTCGCCGGGCGCGAGGATCTTCTCCAGCAACAGCCAGCGCTCGTCGCCGACCAGCTCGCGGAGCCGCCGTGTGTAGTCCACGGGATCGGCCAGCCCGTCGGGGTGATCGACGCGGATTCCGTCGACCAGATCCTCCTCGCACCACCGGCGCACCTCGGCGTGCGTGGCGTCGAAGACGGCCGGGTCCTCCTGCCGCAGCCCTGCCAGGCCGGTGACGGTGAAGAACCGCCGGTAGCCCAGCAGCGGCTCGCGCCAGTGCACCAGCCGGTAGTGCTGCCGGTCGTGGACCTCCCGCGCCGAGCCACCGTCGGTGCCGGGGGCTGGCCCGTCCGTGCCGGGCGCGATCGGGAACCGGTGCTCGTAGAAGTGGAGCTCCGCCTCACCGCTGGGAGTGTCGGTGGGGGCGACGACGACGAGGTCCGCCACATCGTCCGGCGATCCCAGCACCGGGATGGCGATCCGACCGTCGGCGCCGTTGGCGGGGGACGTGTCGAAGTCGAAGAACGGGTAATACGGTGACTCCGGGCCCCTGCGCAGGGCATCCCACCACCAGGGGTTGGCGGCCGGCTCGTCCACACCCAGGTGGTTGGGCACGATGTCCACCACCAGGCCCAGTCCGTGCTCCCGGCAGGCGGCCCGTAACTCGCGTAGTCCGTCGATCCCACCGAGCTCGGTCGAGACCGTGGTCGGATCCACCACGTCGTAGCCGTGGGTCGAGCCGGGCGTGGCCTCGAGGATCGGCGACAGGTACACCGCACCCACCCCGAGGTCGGCGAGGTAGGGGAGCAGATCGCGGGCGTCGGCGAGGGTGAAGCCACGGCCGTCGGGGTCGGAGGAAGGGGTGCGGAGCTGGAGCCGGTAGGTGCTGGAGGGGAGCCGGCGCACGGTCAGCTCAGCTTCCGCAGGACCACTGTCGAGCGGCCGTCGACCGAGAGGGAACCGTCGGCCGGCAGAGCGGGGGTCTCGTCGCCCGTGTGGCTCGCGGTGTCCAGGACGACCTGCCACTCGTGCGCGTACTCGCTGCCCAGGAGGGCGAACTCGATCGGCTCGTGGTGGGCGTTGAACAGCAGCAGGAACGAGTCGTCGATGATCCGCTGGCCACGCGCGTCCGGCTCGTGGATGCCCTCGCCGTTGAGGAACACGCCCAGGGACTTGCCGAAGCCGGAGTCCCAGTCCTTGCTGGTCATCTCGGAGCCGTCCGGGGCGAACCAGGCGATGTCCTGCGGGTCCTCCTCGCCGCGCAACGGTGTCCCGAAGAAGCGGCGGCGGCGGAACACCGGGTGGTCCTTGCGCAGCCGGATGAGTGCGCGGGTGAACTCGAGGAGGTCGGTCTGTTCCTCGTCGAGCTCCCAGTTCATCCAGGCGAGCTCGTTGTCCTGGCAGTACACGTTGTTGTTGCCGTCCTGGGTGCGGGCGATCTCGTCACCGTGCGCGATCATCGGCGTGCCCTGGGACAGGATGAGCGTGGTGAGCAGATTGCGGCGCTGCCGGTGGCGCAGCGCGAGCACGTCGGGGTCGTCCGTGGGGCCTTCGACGCCGCAGTTCCAGGAACGGTTGTGGCTCTCGCCGTCGTTGCCGTCCTCGCCGTTGGCGTCGTTGTGCTTCTCGTTGTAGCTGACCAGGTCGTTGAGGGTGAACCCGTCGTGCGCGGTGACGAAGTTGATCGACGCGGTGGGACGGCGGCCGGTGTGCTCGTACAGGTCGGAGGATCCGGTCAGTCGCGAGGCGAATTCGCCCACGGTGGCGGGCTCACCGCGCCAGAAGTCGCGAACCGTGTCACGGAACTGCCCGTTCCACTCGGTCCACAGCGGAGGGAAGTTGCCGACCTGGTAGCCGCCCTCGCCGACGTCCCACGGCTCGGCGATGAGTTTGACCTGACTGACCACCGGGTCCTGCTGCACCAGGTCGAAGAACGACGACAGCCGGTCCACGTCGTGCAGACCGCGCGCCAGGGTGGAGGCCAGGTCGAAGCGGAAGCCGTCGACGTGCATCTCGAGGATCCAGTAGCGCAGCGAGTCCATGATCAGCTGCAGGGAGTGCGGGTGCCGCACATTGAGCGTGTTCCCGGTTCCGGTGTAGTCCATGTAGTGCTGCTCGTCGCCCTCGACCAGCCGGTAGTAAGCCTGGTTGTCGATGCCCCGGAAGCCGATCGTCGGCCCCAGATGGTTGCCCTCGGCCGTGTGGTTGTAGACCACGTCGAGGATCACCTCGATGTCCGCGTCGTGGAAGGTCTTGACCATGGCCTTGAACTCGGCCACGGCGTCGCCCGGCTTCTCGGCGAACGCGTACTCGTTGTGCGGGGCCAGGAAGCCGAAGCTGTTGTAGCCCCAGTAGTTCCGCAGCCCCAGGTCGATCAGGCGCTGGTCCTGCATGAACTGGTGGACGGGCATCAGTTCGATGGCGGTGACGCCAAGGTCCTTGAGGTGCTCGATGATCGCCGGGTGGCACAGTCCGGCGTAGGTGCCCCGCATCTCGGCCGGAACATCCGGGTGCGTGGCGGTCATGCCCTTGACGTGGGCCTCGTAGATGACGGTGTTGTGGTATTCGTGCCCCGGCGCGCGGTCGTTGCCCCAGTCGAAGAACGGGTTGATCACCACGGTGGTCATGGTGTGCCCGAGCGAGTCGTCGGTGTTGCGCTCCGCGGGATCGTCGAGGTCGTAGCTGTGGAGGCTGGGGTCGCCGTCGAACGCACCGCTGAACGCCTTGCCGTACGGGTCGAGCAGGAGCTTGGACGGGTCGCACCGCAGCCCCTGCTCGGGCTCGTAGGGTCCGTGCACGCGGTAGCCGTAGCGCTGGCCGGGGGTCACGCCGAGCAGGTAGCAGTGCCAGATGTGGCCGTCGACCTCGGTGAGTTCGATGCGCGACTCGACGCCGTCGCGGTCGATGAGGCAGAGCTCGACCGCCTCGGCGACCTCGGAGAACAGCGCGAAGTTGGTGCCGGTCCCGTCGTAGGTCGCGCCGAGTGGATACGCGGTGCCCGGCCAGGAGCGGACGAGTTCGGGAGCGGACGGCTGGGGGTCGGCGTTGGTCACGAAGTCCAAGAGTAGTGCTTACGCCGCGCGCAGGACCGCCTGTGAATCGAGCCGCTGGTCAGCGTGCTCGACACCGGGGGTCCAACAACGGAAACGGGCTACGCCGGGGTCACCACCAGCCGGTCGCGGGTCCCAGTTGCCGGGCCAGCTCGCCCGAGGCGGACCGGACCCACGACCCCGACAGGTGATGCGAGTCGTGGTAGACGATCACGTTGCCCACCACGACAGGGCAGCTCTCGGGGTCGCACAACCCGTCGGTCAGGTCGATCAGCCGCACATTGTCGAGTCCGGCGGCGGCGAGCGAGGCGGGGTTGATGGGCGAGATGGACCTCTCGCGCGGCATCCCGCACTCCTCGGGGGTGCCGCCGTCGCCCAGGCAGTCGCTGGCGCGGATCGGTCCGCGGCCGTTGTTGAGCCACGGGGTGTCGCGGATGGCGATCACGTTGATGCCCTGCTCGCCGAGCGCACGCCACAAGTCGACGTACTGCCGCGGGGCGACGTCGGGCCCCATGACGCCCACCGGCCGGGTCGCCGTGGTGAACACGAAGTCCGGCTGCAGTCCGGCCACGGCGCCCAGAGCCTTGGGGGTCCATTCGGCGCAGCTCTCGTACAGCAGTTCGTCGTTGTCGGAGACCGTGGCGTCGAGGGTGAGGGGGCAGCCCATCTTGAGGACGGTGACCACCCGGAACCCGTAGTGGCGCCCGACCTCGTCGAGTCCGCTGATCCAGTGCTCGGCGTGGGATCCGCCGGTCAGCGCGATGGTGCGGGTGGCGGCCTCGTCGCCGTAGACGCACAGGATCACGTCACTGGACTCGAAGGTCGAGATGCAGCCGTCCATGGTGCTGGGCGGCAGGTCGTGGCCGACCTGGAGGAGGGAGGGCAGGTACGGGGCGTCCGCCGGGGCGCCGACACCGTCGAAGAAGGCGCGGGCGCCCGGGTGGACAGGGTCGGTGAGGGAGTCGACGTAGGGGACCGACGACCGGGAGGAGGCGGTGGCGCTCCACCATCCGACCGTGGCGAGGGAGGCGACGGCGGCGACGACGACGAGCGCGGTCGCACCGACGAACTGGCGCTTCTGGCGGCCCGTTCGCGCGGGTGCGCCCCTGAGCATGTCGCGCGCGAGGGCGGCGGGGGTCTTCTGCCCCTTCGCCCGGCTGGCCATCCGTAGCGGTCGCTCGATGTACTTCTCGGTGATCAGGGCCAGCACGAGCGAGATCACGATGATCGCCGTGCCGGAGACGAACGTGGTCTCGTTCTCCCTGTCGTAGGACAGCCACAGGATGAGCAGTGGCCAGTGCCACAGGTACAGCGAGTAGGAGATGTCGCCCAGTCGGCGGAACACCTTTCCGGACAGCAGCCAGGTGATGGGGTCCCTGGCGGGGGTCGCACGCTGGCCCGCGGGCAGGTTGCCGCCGAGCACGATGAGCAGTGCGCCACCGATGGGATACCAGGCGAGCGGGCCGGGGAAGTATGCGGCGCCGTCGAAGAAGAACCCGGTGCTCACCACGAGGAACAGGCCGGAGACCGTGGCTATCAGACGCAGCGGCCACGGCAGGACGATGCCGGCGAGCACGATGGCCACCAGACCGCCGATGAGCAGCTCCCACATGCGGGACGCGGTGTCGTAGTAGTTCCAGGCCTGGTTCGCGTCCTGCCCGATCGCCGACCACCACACCGAGGCGATGGTGCCGGCGGCGACCACGGCGACCAGGAACCGTTTGGGGGTGCCGCGGCGCACAAGGAGTCGCCAGAGTGCGGTGCCGCCGAGGATCACGGTGAGCGCGATCAGATAGAACTGTCCCTGGACGGACATCGACCACAGATGCTGCAGCGGGGAGATGGTCGCATCGGCCGCGGCATAGTCCGCGGCGGTGTACGCCAGTTCCCAGTTCTGGTAGTAGAGCAGCGACGCGACGGTCTGGTCGAAGATCGCCGCCCACTGCGTGGGCGGCTTGATGAGCATGGTGCCCAGGACCGTGGCGGCGATGGTCACCGCGAGCGCCGGGTAGAGCCGCCGCACGAGGCGCTGGAGGTGGGGCAGGGGGTTCAGCGGCGTGCGCGTGCTACCCGCGCCGCGGAGCAGGGACCCGAGGAAGAAGAACCCGGACAGGGCGAGGAAGACGTCGACGCCGCCGGAGACCCGGCCCATCCAGATGTGGAACACCACCACCAGGGCGATCGCCAGTCCCCGCAGGCCGTCGATGTCGTGCCGGTATGCCATCGTCTTCCGCGACCGACCAGTGGTCGCGGGAGTAGAGCTGGTGGCCACTGGCGGGTACTTCCTGACGTCTCGTCCGGTTGAAAGGTGGGCGGAGCCGGGTCCGATTAGACCACAGCCACCCCGGATCTCCCGTTTCGGTGCGCCCGGGCGTTGGTACAGTCCCGCTCATGACCAGCACGTCGTCGTCCACAGGTGACCGGCGCAATGTCCGTGGGTTGCCGCGCGCGGTGGGGACCCTCGTCGGGCTTCTCGCGCCGTTCGTCGTCGCGGTGCTGGTGTGGATTGTCACCGCGCCGCGCTCGGAGCTCTTGTCCGTGGGGCAGGGGCGGGGCGTCCGGTTCCCCGACGCCGGCGTTGACGGCGGAAGCCAGCTCCTGATGCTGGTGGTCCTGCTCGGCTTCGCGTCCGTGTGCGCCGCGCTCGTCCTCTGGCACCGGCATCCGGGACTGCGACGCCCGCTGGGCGTGCCCGCGCTCGCGCTCCTGCCCGGGCTGGCGTGTGCCCTCGCCGCCATGGACGCCACGCGGATCGCTGACCTCGTGTCCTCGCCGCCGCAGGACGCCCCGGCCGGTGAGGTGATCTCGCAGGCGCCGGCCGTCGGGGCCCTGTTCTCCGACCGGATGATCTACGGCACCTCGGGGCCATCGTGGGACTGGTTCCCGCCGGGCGCGGGCTGGCTGGTGTGGGGCACGATGATCGCGCTGTTCGCGGTCGCGGCCCTGGCCCACTTCAGCCGTCTGCCGGACCCGGTGGCCGGAGAGTCGCGAACTGATCGGTGATCCGTAGCCGTCGCTCGGCGAAGCGGTAGAGCGCCGCCGGTCGACCACCTGACGGGCCCGGGGGAGCGCTGCGCCCGCACCGCACGAGCTCGCCGCGCCGGGTGAGGATCCGCTGCAGGTTGGTCGGGTCCACCGGGTGCCCGAGCGCGGCACCGTAGAGCTGCGCGAGCAGGGAGAGCGTGAACTCCTCGGGGGCGAGGGCGAAGCCCAGCGTGGAGTAGGAGAGCTTGGCCGCCAGTCGGAGCCGGGCGCGGGCGATGATCTCCGCGTGGTCGAACGCGGTCTCCGGCAGGTCGTCGACCCGGAACCACGCGGTGTCGTCCGGGATGTCGGGGTCGGCGTCGCTCGGCAGCACGCCGAGGAAGCCGGACGCGAACACGCGACGACCCGGCACACGCCCCGGATCGGAGAAGTCGGACACAGATTCCAGGTGGCTGAGCTCCCGGACATCGACCTTCTCGTCGAGTTGACGCGTGGCGGAGGTGGGGAGGTCCTCGTCGTCACGAACCTCACCGCCGGGCAGCGCCCAGCGTCCGGCGGCGGGGCCCAGGGAGTGCTGCCAGAGCAGTACGTGAAGCGACGGCGCGGCGGCACCCGGGGTCGGCCGTACCTGGCCCACGACGACGAGCACCTCGTGACCGGTGTTACACTCATGCACGTTTTCGATTGTAAGACGAAAACGCGGCCGGTGGGGTATCGGCCCGAACTTTCTACCCGAGAGGGGGCAGGGATGAGCACTGCCACTGGAACCGACACCGCCGTGGGGCGGCTCGATTCGCCGCTGGCCGGGAAGATCCGCCACGACGGATCGATGTACACCGGCGTCGAGCCCGACGAGATGTGGGCCTCGGAGATCCGCAGACTCGCCGCCGAGCGCGACGCCGTGATCCTTGCGCACAACTACGAGATCCCGGCCATCCAGGACATCGCCCACCACGTGGGGGACTCGCTGGCCCTGTCGCGCGTCGCGGCGAGCGCCGAGCAGTCGACCATCATCTTCTGCGGCGTGCACTTCATGGCGGAGACCGCCAAGATCCTCTCGCCCGAGAAGACGGTCCTCATCCCCGACGAGGCCGCCGGATGTTCGCTCGCCGACTCCATCACCGCCGAGCAGTTGGCCGAGTGGAAGTCCGAGCACCCGGACGCCGTCGTGGTCTCCTACGTCAACACGACCGCCGCGGTGAAGGCACTCACCGACATCTGCTGCACCAGTTCCAACGCGGTCGACGTGGTGGAGTCGATCGATCCCGACCGGGAGATCCTCTTCCTGCCCGACCAGTTCCTCGGGGCCCACGTGCGGCGCAAGACTGGCCGCGACAACGTCCTGGTGTGGGCGGGCGAGTGCCACGTCCACGCCGCGATCAACGGCGACCAGCTCACCGCGAAGTCGGAGTCCCATCCGGGCGCCGAGCTGTTCGTCCATCCGGAGTGCGGCTGCGCGACCAGCGCGTTGCACCTGGCCACCGAGGGTGCGGTGCCCGCGGCGCAGGTCAAGATCCTGTCGACCGGCGGGATGGTCGACGCGGCCCGCGCCTCCGGCGCGCGTGAGGTCCTGGTGGCCACGGAGGTCGGCATGATCCACCAGCTGCGCAAGGCGGCGCCGGAGATCGACTTCCTGCCGGTCAACGAGGACGCGAGCTGCCCCTACATGAAGATGATCACCCCGGCCGCGCTGCTGCGTGCCCTGGTCGAGGGTGCCGACGAGGTCGACGTGGACTCCGTCACCGCCGAGGCCGCGCGCGGGTCGGTCGAGCGCATGATCGCGATCGGCAATCCGGGGACGGGAGAGTGAACGACGACGACAGCGCCCCTACCCACGGCGCCCCGACCTTCTATACCGACACCTTCGATACCGACACCCGCGCGGACGCGTTGATCGCGATCCGTCGTGCGCTCGAGGAGGACCTGCGCTACGGCCCGGACGCGACCTCGCTCGCGACCGTGCCGGCGGACGACCGGGCGACCGCGCGACTGGCCTCGCGATCAAACGGGGTGGTGGCCGGTCTACCGCTGGTCGAGATGGTCCTCGCGGAGGTGCTGGGAGGCGACGATTCCGGAGCCGGCTCCGACGACTTCGCCGTGACCCTGCTCGCTGCCGACGGCGACCGCGTCGAGGCCGGCGAGGTGGTGGCCGAGATCGCCGCGCCGACCCTGGGACTGCTGACCGCCGAGCGCACGCTGCTCAACCTGGTGTGTCACCTGTCCGGTGTCGCGACGGCGACGCGGGTGTGGGCCGACGAGCTCGCCGGCACCGACTGCGCCGTACGTGACACCCGCAAGACGATGCCCGGCCTGCGGCTGCTGCAGAAGTACGCGGTGCGTTGCGGCGGTGGTGTCAATCACCGGCTGGGGCTCGGGGACGCGGTCCTGGTCAAGGACAACCACGTGGTGGCCGCCGGCGGTGTGCTGCCCGCGCTGGCCGCGGTCCGTGAGAGGTTCCCGCAGTTGCCGTGCGAGGTGGAGGTCGACTCGCTGGAGCAACTGGACCAGATGCTGGACGAGAAGGTCGACCTGGTCCTGCTCGACAATTTCCCGGTCTGGCAGACCCAGATCGCGGTGCAGCGACGCGACAAGGTCTCGCCCGGCACGCGCCTGGAGTCCAGTGGGGGACTGACGATCGATGTGGCCGCCGATTACGCGCGCTGTGGTGTCGACTTCCTTGCCGTGGGCGGTCTGACGCACTCGGTCGGCTTCCTGGATCTCGGCCTGGATATGTGAACACCGTGTGTCGTCGACCCGGCGCGGGCGCCGACCGGGCAGCGGTGTGAGGTCGGCCCCCATCCGGGTGCTTCGATGAGGCGACAACGGGTGTCGGCCGCGTAAAGTCGTCCGCCATGACGGGCTTCTGGGATTCGGGCGATGTATCGGCGGCGGAGCGGCGGCAGCGTCGTATGGAAGAGGCTCGCCGCCGGGTCGAGTCGGGGGAGAACTCCCCGCCGCCCCCGCCCGCAGCGCCCGCCGCGGCCACCAGGAGCCGCACTACCCGTGCCCCCAGAGCCGCGACCGTCGACCCGGTGTCGGTGGCCGATGCGCAGTACGCGGTGTGGCGCAGCGTCCAGCATTTCTGCCTGAGCGATTCGCTGCCGGACGCCAGCGGTAAGAACCTCGATCTGCTGATCGCGTGGTCGGATTCGATCCAGCCCTTCCGTCTGCGTCCGCGGATCGTCGCCCGGCTCGACGGCGACGGCGCCTGGCTGCCGGTCTGTTACGCCAAGGACGGCTCCCGCGACCCCATCACGCAGGCGCAGGCCGAGCGTTACCGGGACGCGCGTGTCGAGGGCGCGGGGCTGTCCGGTGGGGCACAGAAGCCGCTCAAGGAGACCGACCACCCGGAGTCCACGGTCACCCTCTGATCAGCGCGTCTGAACAGCGGGTCAGAGCAGCGGGTCAGAGCAGCGCGCCGGGTCAGCGCGCCGCGAGCGCGAAACGCCGACCCTCGGGCAGTGGGCCGACGCTCACGAGGACCTCGTCGGTGCCGGCCTGCCGTGCTGCCGAGTCGGTGGTCTCCTTCTGGGTGGTGACGGTCGGGGTGATGGCGGGCGGGGTGCCCGTCTGGTCGTCGTGGTCCACGCCGGGTCGGCCGCCCGCTCGCGTGCCCTCGCCGACCAGGGCGGTGTCCTCGTCCAGCGGTGCGACGGGGACGATCGTCCCGGCCTCGACGAGGGCGATGACCGCAGTGCGCGCGGCGCGGGCGTAGCGCAGGTTCCGAAGTGCGGGGGAGTCGGTGTCGGGCGCGTCCGGGTTCACATCGGCCACCCGCAGCGGCTCGCCCGACGGTGCCTCATAGGCCTCGCACACCGACTCGACCAACTCGTCCAGACCGAGGCTGTCCCATTCGCCGAGCTTGTCCACGATGATCATCCGCGCGCGCTCGAGCACGTCCGGCTCGGGAACCGTGGCGGCGTCGACGGCGTCGGTGATCTCGTCCTCATTGGTGATTCGCCGAGTAGTCATGCCCCGAGGGTGCCAGGCATGGCGCCGCATCGCAGCCGGTGGGCGCCGGGCTCAGGACGGCCGATGCGTGTCGTGGACCTCGTCGACCACCGTCACCACGACGTCCTTGAGCTTCCAACTCAGGTCCGTCAACCGGCGCCGCACGGCCGTCAGCATCTCGACCGTGACCTGCTGCCCGTCGGCGGGGACGAGGAACGCCTCGACGTGAAAGACGTGGCCCTCGTCGCGCACGCGGGCACCGTGGTCGTCGGCCCAGGCGACGCCGTCCAGAACCTCGTCGATCTCGTGGACCAGCGGGTGGGGGTCGGTGCCGTCGAAGCGGGTGGGGCGCGCATCGGCCAGGCCCTGGATCGCGCCGCTCACGTTGGCCCAGCCGTCCCGCAGGATCGATACGCTCACCACCAGCGCGGCCACGGCGTCAGCCCACCACAGGCCCATGCCGATGCCCAGCACGCCGACGATCGTGGCGATCCCCGTCTTCCAGTCGGCGCGGTTCATGTCGGCGTCGGCGTAGAGCACCTTGTCGTGCAGCGTCTCCGCCGGCTCGGCCTTCATCCGGCCCAGGATGACGGGTCCGATGCAGGACAGCGCCATGACAGCCACCATCAGCCAGCCGACCCAGATCACCTGTCCGCCGATCTCCACGACGCCCAGCGGCGGCCGCTCGCCGGCCAGGAGCCCGGAGCCCGAATCCACGACGAGGAACAGTCCCATCGCCAGCAGTGCGACCCCGGCGACCAGGTGTCCGATCCCCACCGCCCGGTGATATCCGTACGGGAAGTGGGTACTCGGTGCCCGGTGGGCCACACGGGCGGCGATGAGGAACGCGATCGGCGGGAGCAGCGAGAGCGAATCCTCGATCCACGCGACCTTCATCGCCTGCGACTGGCCCGACACGAGGTAGACGGCCGCGACCGTCACGAGCAGGACCGCGATGGTGGTCCACTCCAGCCGCACCGCCCGCCGTTGAGCCGCCTTGTGCTCTGATGACTGATCGTCGTCGAGTGTGCCCGCGGCGGGCCCGGACTCCGGGCTCATGACGCCTCCCCGGTGCGTGCGAGGTAGGTTTCCAGCGCCACGAGCAGGGCGTTCTCGCCGAGCGGGGTGGCCATCACCATCTCCTCTGTATCCCCGTCGGGGGTGACTTCCTGGGCATATGCTCTTGTCAGCGCGACTTCCTTCTCCCACGGCGAGTCAGCGGTCAGCCCGCCCACGACGATGTCCAGGTCTCCGCGGGCCATCGCCATGATCAGCTCGCTCTCGGCGCCGGGGGTCCATTCCACCGTCGCGTCGTATTCGTGCGCGAACCCGGTGAGCAGGTCGACCTCGCGGCCGGTCACGGAGTCGTCGTCGCCCACCTCGGTCCAGGGCGGGTTCTCCGAGACCCCGACGCGCAGCGTGCCGCCGGTGATCCGGTCGAGGCTGCCGTCGGTGTCCTTGGGAAACGGGCTGCCGCAGCCGGCGAGGAAGGCGGTGAGGACCGCCAGAAGGGCGACGACGGCGACGGCGACGGCGGCGACGCCCCGACCGGTCCCCGAGCCCGCCCACGCCGCACCGGATACTGATCGCCGGGACGCCGCGGGCGTCAGACCGTGTGGGGCAGGGGAGTGGTTCACGGCTCGAGAACCACCTTGACGGCGCCGTCCTCCTTCTTCTGGAACATCTCGTACGCGCCCGGCGCCTCGGCCAGCGGGAGTCGGTGCGTGGCGAAGTCGTCGACGCCCAGCGGGTCGGCGTCGGTGAGGAGCGGCATGATCTCCGGAACCCAGTGCTTGACGTTCGCCTGGCCCATCTTCAGCGTGACCTGCTTGTCGAAGAGCGTGAGCATCGGCAACGGGTCGGCGCTGCCGCCGTAGACCCCCGAGAGCGAAATGGTGCCACCGCGGCCGACGATGTCGATCGCCGAATAGAAGGCGCCGAGCCGGTCGACGCCGGCGTGCTCCATCATCTTCTTGCCGAGGAACTTCGGGAGGAGCCCGACCGCCGTGTGAGCCGCGGATGCTGCAGGCGAACCGTGTGCCTCCATCCCCACCGCGTCGATCACGGAGTCAGGCCCGCGGCCGTCGGTGATGTCCCGGATCGCGTCTCCGACCTCGCCCGGCACCGCGGTCGGGTCGAGGACCTCCACCCCGCGGTGGGCCTGCCGGGCACGACGCTCGGCCACCGGATCCACACCGATCACCCGGTGTCCGCGATGCTGCGCGATCCGGGCCGCCATGTCGCCGATCGGGCCGAGCCCCAGTACGACTACCGTGCCGCCGCCCGGGATCAGGGCGTACTCCACGGCCTGCCAGGCCGTCGGCAGGACATCGGAGAGGTAGAGATACCTGTCGTCAGCGTGCTCGTGCGGGACCTTGATGTGCGTGTACTGGGCCTGCGGGACGCGCAGGTACTCGGCCTGCCCGCCGGCCACGCTGCCGTACAGTTCGGAATAGCCGAACAGCGCGGCTCCCATGCCCTGGTCGCGGACCTGGGTGGTCTCGCACTGGGTCTGCAGGCCCTTGCCGCACATGTGGCAGTGGCCGCACGAGATCTGGAAGGGCATCACCACACGGTCCCCGGGTTTCAGGTCGGTGACCTCGGCCCCGACCTCCTCGACGATTCCCATCGGCTCGTGGCCGAGGATGTCGCCCTCGTTCATGAACGGACCCAGTACCTCGTACAGGTGCAGGTCCGAACCACAGATATTGGTGCTGGTGACCTTCACTATCGCGTCGGTGGGCTGCTCGATCCGCGGATCCGGGACGTCCTCTACCCGGACGTCTCGCTTGCCGTGCCAGGTGACTGCCTTCATCGCGGGCTCCTCTCGGGTGTTGCGATGCGCGTTCACGCATGTCACAGACCGTAGTGAGACGGGGGGTCGGCCGCATCCGGTCCAGGTGCGGATCGGATCGACGAGGGTTTGCCCGGGGCGGATGAGATTCGTATCATGTTGTTCAGGTTCGGGCGGATCGCCGCCGGCCAAGTAGATGGTGGTGACGATGAGCAGCTCACCCGGCAACTTCGGTTGGAACGATCCCGGCGCCTCCGGCCCGGGTCCCCTGAGCCCGCCCCAGTCGCGCAACGGTGTCACGTGGGCGCTCGGTGCGCTGGTAGTGGTGTTGGTGGTGGCGCTGGCGGGCGTGGTGGGATATCTGCTGGCGGCTCCGGACGATGAGCCCCCGGCAGCGGTACCCGCGGAGTTCTCGAGCCAGCAATCTGCTCCCGAGCGCGTCACCGTGACGGCGGCGCCAGCTCCTTCCGCGTCGCCGCCGGATGTGGCCACCACTGTCACCCCTGTCGGAGATCGGGGAAACACAACTGCAGGGGACCTGGGGCTGCCCATCCCCATGACGCGGCCTGCATGCGACGGGCGCGGGATCGTCGTGCTGTACTCGGCGGTGACCCCGGGCGACTACGCGCAGGAGATCGCGTCGGCGCTGGAGCAATACCCCGGCGCGTCCTATCTACGCACGGACATGGCGTGCCCGTCGCTGCGCCAGCGTGACGAGAACGGGAACGTCATCTATGCGGTATATCGGCCCTCGGGCTATTCGAAGCAGGAACTCTGCTCGGACGTTCGTTCCGCCGGGTCGACGGCATACGGCCGGTGGTTGGACACGACGAGCGATCCGTCGGTCCTGGTGACCTGCTAGTCCGATGGTGGCCGCGCCCCCGGGCGTTCAGCGCACGATGAGGGGGATGTGCTGCTCGGCAGCTGTGTTGGCGCCGTGGTGGCCGATCAGTGAGGATTCCAGCTTCTCGTTCCGCGATCGGGTGAGGACGACACCGCCGGTCGCTATCGCGATCACGTCGCCCAGCCGGTCGGCATGGTCACGCCCGGGGCCGAAGAGGCTCTCGTCAAGTGCCTGTTCCCGGCTGAGGACACGTGCGTGGCCCGCGAGCTCCGACTCCCAGGCGGAGAGCACACTCTGTTCGGCGCCCGGGCGCGCATATGCGTGACGAACGCGAGCTTCCCCGGCCACGGTGGCGACATCGGCGAGCAGGGCGGGGGTCGTGTCGATGTCAATGGATGTCTCTGCCGTGACCATCCCGTGGTCCGCCGTGACGACCAATCGGCAGCCGCGCGGGAGGTCCGTGGCCAGATCGGCGATGAACGCGTCGACCTCGCGGAGCGACTGCAGCCACTCCGGTGAGCCGGGCCCGTGGATGTGGCCGATCATGTCGAGATCCCCGAAATAGGCGTAGACGAACCGTATCGTCCGGGAGGGGCGGGCGACGGTTTCGACCACCGCGCGGCTGATCTCGTCGAGGGCGTTGGCTGGCCGGTAGTCGCCGCTTGCTCGGAACGCCGCGCGGGTGAGCCCCGAGTCGCGGAAATCGTCGCGCATGATGTAGGTGACGTCGACGCCGTCGGCGGTCAGCAGCTCGAGAAGACTGGGCAGTTTCTGGACGTCCCGGGGCGGGAAGCGGTCGATCGCCGTGGGCCCTCCGGCGGAGTCGAGCGTCCATCTCAGCGGGTTGAACGATGTCGACCCCTCGGAGTCCGATATCCGGAAGCTGTAGCCCACGATTCCGTGCTTCGAGCAGGGCGCGCCGACCGCGAGGCTCGTCAGGCTTGTCGCCGTAGTGCTGGGGAACCCGGCCGAGATCATCCGGGTGGCCATCGCAGCGAGCGTGGGCGCCTGCTCGGCGTACCGGCGTATGAGTTCCGCGCCCAGCCCGTCTACGAGCACGAGCACCGCGTCCTGAGCCGGCTCCAGCGCCAGGGGGTTGGGGCTCTCGGTTCCCAACGTGGCCGCGAGGGAGGGCATGACGTCGGCCAGGGAGTTGTTCGCGGGGCTGGACGGAATCGTGGTCATGCGCTCACCTTCCCCTATCTCTGGAGCGCGCGAAGCGAGATGTCGCACCGCGGGTGCCAGCCGGCGTCAGAAGGGTGGTGGGTCGGTGAGGTTGTCGATGATGGTTTTGAGTTGGTTTTCCAGGGCGCTGT
>NZ_JBSHCV010000029.1:0-19617 GCF_053615975.1 Dietzia sp. NPDC055877
GACATATACGAACTCGCTGCTTAATTTCAGTGGCCACTTTAGCGGGAACACTCCAGTTGCGGGCCTGGCCTGCCGGTGGGGTCGTTGTTTGGATCGGCATGACGAGCAGATTGGTCGCCCGGTGGGAACTCCCCTGTCGCAGGGTTTCGTGTGACCGCAGATGGTGCATTCGGCGTTCGGCGGGGTGTAGCAGCGGTAGCAGATCCACGTGCCTGGGAGTTTGTCGCGGCGGGCGTGAGGCGTAGATCGCGTGCAGTGGTGGCAGGTGCGTGAGCGGCTGCGGTGGTAACAGCGCGGGCAGAGCGGTCCGGTGTCGGTGATGGCGTGGGCCGGTTGATCGGGGCGTCCGCAGTCGCTGCAGGTGTACAGCTTCTTGGGCCCGCAGGCCTGGCAGAGGGGTTGTCCATCGATGCGGTAGGCCACCGGGCGGGGCCGTTGGCAGCGTGAGCATGGTGGTCGGCGATCGGGGTCTGCGCGTCGGCATTGAGCGCAGAGCACGGCGTCGTCTTCGCGGGCGGCGGGTACCGCGAGTGTTCCGCATCGCCGGCACGGGGTTCGCCGGGAGGCGTTGTAGCAGGACAGGCACCAGCGTCCCCCGCTCGGTGCGCGGTAGCGCAGGCGACGCTGTTTGCCACATCCTGCGCACTGTGGCGGGGTGATCACTTCGGTCGGAAGCGCCGCGACCTGGTCGAGTACCCGGTGCAGCCCGGGCGGTGCGTCGTCGGGGCGGGTGCGCACTGCTTCGGGGTGGCGGCGCACGTAGTAGAGCACGTGTTGGAGCTCGTCCGGTAACAGTTCCGCGGCGGTGATCGCGGCGCGATGTGCCGCCTTGGGGTGGTCGGGATGGAGGAAGGCGAGCACGGCCGCCAGGCCGGTCGTGGGGTCGGTCATGAGCCTGTGGGTCGGCGGATCGTGGTGCGTCGTACTGGCGGCGGGTGGCCGGCTTCGGCGGTGCCGGTGGGTTTGGTAACCGAGACGTTGGCGGCGGTGATCTCGATGAGGTCGGAGGTGTCGACGTCGAGGATGTCGCACAGTGCCGCGAGCACGTCCAAGCTGAGGCGTTGCGGGGTGGTAGTGACAAGGCGGTAGACCTGTTCGCGGGACAGGTGGACGCCGCGTTCGGCCAGGAGCGGTACGAGGTCGCTGGTGGCGAAGTGTCCGCGTTCGGCCATCAGGGTGCGCAGGTGCCAGGTGTAGCTCATCTTCTTGTTCACGGGCTCTCCCAGAGGTCGGGGTGGCGGCTTAAGGATCGGCGCAGCAAGCGGTTGCGGTACTCGTCGGACACGCCGGTGTAGATGGCGGTGGTCGCGGCGTAGGAGTGCCCGACCTGAGTGGAGACGAACCGTTCGGGGTAGTCGAACTCCACCAAGTGGGTGACGTAGGAGTGGCGCAGGCAGTGCAGGTCCAGCACCGGGTCCAGGCCGGCCGCGTCGCGGGCGGCGGTGAACGCGTCATTGATGCGGCGCATCGAGATGCGGTCCGAGCGTTCGGTGACCCACAAGGCTGGATGGGATCGGCATCCCAGCAGTGGCCGGATTTCGTCTCGCCAGTTCTCCAGGATCGGCACGATCCAGTCCATTTCCGGGACGGTCAGCACGGTGCGACGTTTAGCCGCCCCTCCCCTGCTGGCTTTGCCGAACCGGACGAACACAGCGCCACAGTCGTGGTAGCCCGGCGTGGTGGGGTTGTGCCGTAGGTCGGTTATATCCAGGCCCCACGCTTCCTGGCGACGGAGTCCGAACGCGTAGATCGTCTTCAAAAGCGCGGCGTCGCGTTGCGCAGTCAGCGCGCCCTTGCGTCCGGTTCCCGGGATCGCTTCGGCTCGTCCGTCGGCGGCATCGAACAGTGCCTGCACTTCGTCGTAGGTCAGTGGTCGGCGGCCGGGGGCGCCTTCGTAGTCGGTGGTGTGAACGATGGTGTTCCACTCGTGCAGGATCTGCTGCGGCACCGCGTCGAAGAGCTGCTTGCATGTTCCGATCCAGCCGTACCGGGGATCGGTGATGTAGGTCAGGAACATTCGGATGGTGATCTCGTACATCCGCGCGGTGGACATCGCGATCGGCTGCTCTGCTTGCTGGCGGTCGGAGATGAACGCTTCGACGTCTGAGCATGTCCAGGCCCACGGGTAGTCGTTGCTGAAGACGGCGAAGCGTCGGATCAAAGCGATACGTACTTCGATCGTCTTAGCCTTGAGAAATCGGGCCCGCTGTTGCATCGCCCACCCGTCGAGCATCGCCTCGAGCACGGTGGGTTTGGCGTCGAGGAACGTCACGCCGTCCGGTAGGGCCTGGCGTGCGGAACCGGGGAGCTCACCCCTCACAACCATGTTGCACACGATGCAACATCGAGTTGTCTAATGCAATGGCGAAAGTGGAGGTCCAGCGACGCCAGTGTGATTCGGAAGCGCGTTCCAATGGGCGTCCAGCAGGTTCACAATGAGGTCGAATAGTCGATCAGATGTAACTTCGCTCGGTATCTTCCGTACCCGTCGGAGACGGCGCCGGTCCAGATGTGGCATCCATTGCCTGGAGCGCGTACGACGCGGGAGGTGAATGCCGCTATCGCCGCATTTGTCGGAGCAAGCGTCGAGTCGTACGGGCGGGACCGCTGCGGAGCAGTCCTAGGTCGGCGGTCGAGGTCCATTCCCGGGAGTGGAATGTCCTCGAACCGCCGCCCGTTCGGGCGCTCACTGGTGCTGGTCACCGTTGGTGTCCGTAGTGGGCTGGTCTACCGCCGCGGCGTCATCACTGACCGTGTCATCGGTCGTGGTCTCGTTGTCCTTTGCGCTGCGGACCGCTGCACCAACTTCGCGGGCCGACAGTCCCGTCATCTCCGCCAGATCAGCCTGCGCAACGCCAAGATCTCGAAGCTCGATCAGCGCTTCGCCGAGGGCGACCTGTGCGTCATCGCGGGCGTCGATCGCAGAGAACACCGCGACGAGCTTCGCCTCGCGTTTACGTGCTCGCTCCAGCTCGTCGGCCATCGCCTGACGAGCGCGGGCCCGTGCAGTCTGTGAACGTGAATCGGTCTTGGTAGCCACCATGATTCCGAGCTTATTGCCCCAAGTTACGTGTCGCAATGCTCAACCAGCACACCGTCTCGCCGATCCCGCTGTCACCGTCGCCGTTTGTCACCGATCCTGTCGCACGTTCCGTGCTCCTTGATCCTCGCCTTCGCTCGTCTCAAACAGCCACACACAGTAGGCACTATTAGTGAGATCGGGAAGGCACTGGTCACGGCGTCGCGCGACGCGACGCGTAGACGCCGCCTTTCAACACGCCTACGCTGGAGCACATGATGACCCTCCGAGCGGTACATGCAGGTACTGGATACCAGTACCTGCTGCGCTCGGTGGCCACCAACGACGCCGACCCCGAGGGCAAGTCCTTGTCGGACTACTACGCGGCGAAAGGCACCCCGCCTGGGCGCTGGATCGGCGCCGGCCTCACCGGTCTGAACTCTGAGGCAACCACGTCCGGGGCCACCGTCACGGAATCGCAGATGGCTGCGCTCTACGGCGAAGGTTTGCACCCGGACACCGACGAGAAGATGCTCGCCGGAACATCACTGTCTGACTGCAAACTCGGACGATCCTTCCCGGTCTTCACCGGAACCTCCGAGGTTCTGGCCGCACTATCTGCTGCCGAGAAGCAGTTCCTGTCAACCGAGAAAAGGCGACCCACTGTGCAGGAGCGGGCGCAGCTGGCCGAGCAGATAGGTCGCCCGTTCTACACCGAGAAGTTCGGCTACGAACACGCCTCCGGCAAAGACATCGTTGCCTGGATCAACCGCGAACGCGACCAGGTAAAGCACGCAGTCGCCGGGTTCGACTTCACCTTCTCTCCGGTGAAAAGTGTCAGCGTTCTGTGGGCACTGGCAGACGAACAGACGTCCGCGAGAGTGGCGGCACTGCACCACGAAGCCGTGGCCGAGGCACTGTCCTGGGCAGAGGACAACGCCATCTACACCCGCGTCGGTGTCAAAGGAATCCAGCAGGTCAAAACCCGGGGACTCATCGCCTCGGAGTTCACCCATTTTGATACCCGAGGAGGCGACCCGGACCTGCACTCCCACGTCCTAGTCGCCAATAAAGTGCAAGGCCCCGACGGACGATGGTTGAGCCTGGATTCACGGGCAATCCACCAGATGCACCAAGCGATCTCGGCCCGCTACGATGCGATCCTGCACGACAAGCTCACCCGCCAGATGGGTGTCGAGTTCGAGGCCCACTACCCACACCGGGATAAGGCTCCGATCTGGGAAATCGCCGGGATTGACCGCCGACTCATCGACGCATTCTCATCCCGCCGCACCCTCGCCAGACCTGTTTACGACCGCCTAGTTGCCGAGTTTGTCGACACCCACGGGCGCCAACCTTCGCAACGTGCTGCCTACGCTCTGTGGCAGAAGGCGATCCTGGACACTCGTGACGCCAAGAAGCCCGCGCAGTCCCTTGACGAACTCCGCAACGCGTGGCGACAGGCCGCTCAAGAGCGCGTGGGAGCCGAAGCAGTCGAGGCCATCACCGAGCGCGTGACCGCCTCCGATACCGAAACAGAGCGACCGGTATTTGACGTCCAGGAGCACACCCAGCTGGTGGCTCGGCAGGCCATCTCACGGGTGACCCAGATGCGTGCACAGTTCCGCGCCTCACACGTGGACACCGCCGTATCCACCGCACTCAAGGGCTACCGCTTTACCACCGACGAGGAGCTGAATCGAGCCCACGCCGCTGTGCTGGAGTACGCCATGGAAAGCATTGCGGTGCCCCTGACACCACCGGAACCACTGACTCTGCCGGCGCAGTTGATGACTGAGCAAGACAGGGGAATTGACCGGCACGCCAACAGCGAAAAGTTCACCACCGACGCCGTCCTCGACGCCGAAACCGCTGTCCTTGACGCTGCCCAAACCCCGGTCGCAGTGTTCGCCACCGACGCCGCACTTGATGCTGCCGAGCAGGCCCACCTCGCGGCCACCGGGTGGAGCCTGAACCCCGGCCAGCACGCTCTGGCACAGCACCTGCTCACCGTCGGAACACTCGTGGCCGCAGGGGTCGGGCCGGCCGGCACCGGCAAGACCGCCTCGATGAAGATCGTGGCCGATACCTGGCAAGAAACAGGACGGAAGGCGATCGGGCTGGCTCCCTCTGCCGCCGCCGCCAGCGTGCTGTCAGAAGACATCCACGCCCCCGCCCACACCATCGACTCACTGACCTTCACCTGGCGAGGACTCCACCCCAACCAGCCCGGACAAACCCTGTCGGCACTGCCGGTACAGATCAACCCCGGCGACATGCTCCTGGTCGATGAAGCCGGAATGGCCAGCACCGAGAACCTCGCCGCACTGACCGAGATCGCCGCCGAATCCGGGGCAGTCGTGCGACTGATCGGCGACCCGTACCAGCTGTCCGCGGTCAACTCCGGCGGCATCTTCGCGGAAGTGTGCCGCACCCCCGGCACCGTAGAGCTCGACCAGGTCATGCGCATGGGAGCAGACACCCAGCAAGCAGAAGCAACACTGGGGCTTCGTGTCGGCGACACCGATGCCCTCGAGCTATACCAAGGCCGCGACTGGATCAGTGGTGGACACCGAGAGTCCATGCTCACCGACGCCGTGCAGGCCTACCTCGCCGACCGCGACGCCGGCCGCAAGTCACTGATCATCGCCTCCCGCAACGACGACGTCGACACCCTCAACGAAGTCATCCGCGCACAACGCATCGCAGAAGGCCTCGTCGACGACACCCGCACCACCACCGTCTCCCGCTCAGACACCGTCGGCGTCGGAGACACCGTCATCGCCCGCAAGAACTCGAAGCTCTACACCACAGACAGCAAATACCTCGGGCGGGTCATCAACGGCCAACTCTTCACCGTCACCGACCTCGCCGACGACGGCACACTCGCCGTACGCGACATCAACACCGGCCAGGACATGCTCATCCCCGCCGACTACGCCGGCACCAACATGCACCTGGGCTACGCGGCCACCATCCACCGCGCCCAAGGCTCCACCGTGGATACCACCCACGCCGTCATCGACACTTCCGTCGATCGGGCCGGCCTGTACGTCGCCATGACCCGCGGCAAGAAAGAAAACCGCGTCTACACGGTCTGCGAACCCGACCTCGACCTCTCCGCCGAAGACGGACACATGCACTCCGCCGGCGACCGCCCCGCACCAACCGCCCAAGAAGTGCTGTCCACGGTCCTGGCCCGCGACACCCGCCACACCTCGGCCATCGAAACCCTGCGGCAGGAATACACCGACGCCACCGACCCCGCACGCCTGGAACAGCTCTACCGGCACGGCGCAGAACTCGCCGCCAGAACCTTCACCGCAGCCACCCTGCCCGAGTACATCGACGCTCTCCCGCGGGCTTACGCCCACCAGATTGATGCTGATCCCGAGCTGCGCACCGAGATTGCGCACGCCTGGACCGAAGCGGCACTGGCAGGCCTGGACCCCCGAGAAATGTGGGCCCAGGCCACCGACACCCTCGACACCGCGAAATCCGCTGGCGCAGTCATCGCCCACCGAATCCGACACGTGACCCGCGAGGTCGGTGAGAAGCTCGAACTGCCCATTCCCCCACCAGAAACCACCACCGGTGACCCGGAACTGGCCACGTGGCTGACCGACACTCGCCACACGCTCACCACCGCGCCGGCCGAGTCTCCTGCCGCCACCGTGAGCGACTTCACCACGTCCTACCTCGCCCACCGAGCCGCCGAACGAGAGCACGGCCCGGACACCCACACGGCAAGCCCATCGGCGTGGGGGCCTGTCACCGACTCCTCCCCCGACCTGTGGTGACAGCCCTGTTGTGAGCCGGCGGCCATCTGAGATGTCAGGCAGCAGTGGCGGCCCATTGGTGGGGTCGGCCAGTACGTCAGGGGCGGGAATGGGCTGCGCTGGCCGCGGCAATCAGCCTCTCGGTACGGTGCGAGCATCTCGCCAAGGGTTAGGCGTGGCCAGATTCTTTGAATAGATGGGTGCGCGAGGTGGCGTCCCAGGTCAACATTCCCAGCTCGTGCAGCACCTTCAGGGACGCCAGCACGTCGCTAGCACTGGCTTGGTCATCGCCAACGAGATCGAGCGGCGTGATCGAGTGCGCGGCTCCGTCAACATCACGCAGATGCAGCGGGTGCGACAGCAGCATCTCCAGCAGCACCTCCTCAGTCAGGGACGGCACCACCTTTTGGATCGTTGCCACGACCTCGGACATCTGCCAGGCCGGGTACGGCAACGGCAAGTACAGCGCTTGAGACGGCGCTACCGTCGACGTTGTCGACGCTCGGGGGTCCACCCGGTTTCGGGACCGAGTGTTCTTGGTCTTTCTGCCTTTCGATTTAGGCATGTGCTCCCTTGGTGGTGGTTATCGTAATCAACAACCACTAGATGCTACTCATAGTCTGTAGACCGATAGTGTTCATCGGGTGAATGTGAAGGCATGCTTTGCGATGCCGACCTGCTCACCCAGTTCGGCACCCGTGTCCGCACCGCACGCGCAGGTACCGGACTGTCACAAGAGGCGTTGGCGGAAGCGTGCGGTCTACACCGCACCTACGTTGGCTCGGTCGAACGCGGTGAACGCAACGTCGGACTGCTGAACCTGCTCAGCCTTGCCGCCGCGCTGCGCGTCGATCCCGCCCACCTAGTAGAAGGCCTGCACCGCCCGCCTGCTCCCTGACCACACGTGCGTTGGCGCGCGTTCAGGCGACTTTGCTGGCAGTGGTGATCAGTTCCCACCGGACCGACACCGCCACCTCCGATCCGGCCGAAGCTCCAGCCGGCACCGACTACGCCCCTAGCGTCTTCGCTGTGTTGTTCCTTGGCCACCGAGCCGCAGAACACCAACACGACACCCACACCGCGGAACAGGAACCCATCGTCTTCTCCCCTGCCCTGTGGTGAGCGTCCCTCTAAGCCACGACCTCTGGCCAGGATCAGGCTGCGGCGCTCGACCACTGGTGAGGGGCGGCCAGCACATCTGGGGCGGGCAGGGCAGCACGGGCCGCGGCAACCAGCTCCCACCAGCTTGCCGGGTCAGCCTCCCGATGCCGGTCTTGAGCAGCCATTGCGGCCCCCCACGTGGTTGCTTCCACCGGCGGGCCGGTGGCTGTTGCTCCGTAGGCCAGCGCAATGTCGACCGGGTGGACCTGCTCGGCCTCACCGGGAGTCGGGAAGTGGCCCCACTCCCCTAGCGCGTCGGATTGATCTTGCTGGTAGCGGGTGGTGAACCACCACACAAATACCGCCGACTGCAACCGGTACAACCGCATCCGATCTGCATGCGCTCCCGTCACCCCAGCTAGCGCCGCTGCCCGGGCTAACCGGGAGCGGCCCTGGTAGACGCGCCCGTTCGAGGTGCACAAGCCGTACGCCTGGAGTGCGCCAAGCTTGCTGCGCACCGTTGCCGCGCAGATCCCAAGACGAGCGGCGATCTGCCGCACCGGCAGGCGCTGCGTGCGCAGCAGATCCCACACCCGCAAGCCGAGCACCCCTAGCGAACGGGCATGCCAGATGTCCGCGCGGGCGGATTCCAGCTCTGCTCGCAGCCGCTGCTCAAGGGCTGGGGAAAATACTGCGCCACTTCCTGTCTCCCCGCCCCCGTGCGCTACCAGCCTCCAGGTCGCGGCCCACGGGCCCACCGCCCGCCGGGTGCGCCGGATCCAGCCGCGGTCGGTCAGGTCTTTAAGCCGGTCTGCGACGGTGTCTCGGGCCAGGCCCGCTGCCAAGGCCCAATCTCTTTCGGAGAAATGGACTTCTTCAGTGGCGGCATCGAGGGTGCGGGCGGCTAGGGCGAGCAGGACCAGGCGTGCCTGGGACCCGGTTTTTCCCTGCCACTGCTGCGGTTTGCTGTCCATTCGGGTTAACAGGTCTGCGACGGTCTGTTCCACGGTGTGCCGGGCTGGGCTGGTGGTGCAGGTGGCGGGGCCGGTGTAGCTGGCCGCGGTGACGGCTTTGGTCCACTGACGTGCGAGCTCCTGCTCGGCGTCCAGGCGCGGGGTCCGGCCGACTGCTGTGCGGTGGGTGCGCAGGAACTCCAGACCCGGCCACCGCGCCGTGAATGCTGCCTCGGCGAGGTCTCGGTGTTGCATACGGGCATGTGCGCAGGCCAGCAGGATGGACCACCCAATCGCTGAGGCATCTGTGCCGGCAGCGATCGGGGTGTCGGCGAGAGCGCGAATCCTGGCGGCGAGCGGTCGGCGTGGGCCGGCCAGGTACGGACGCCCCTGGATATCAACATGCACCGGCCGGGTCGTCACCTGCGGATGCGGCCCTGAAATGGGACTCGGACGCGTGTCGAGGTGTTCGGTAACCCGATGTAAGGCTCGAAGAGATGCGGGGCGAATGTCGGTGCTACTGAGAGGGACCGAGGCTCCGCCGGAGCGGTGGGGCGAGCCCGGAGCGCGAACGCAGCCGGTGCGAGGGTTTGCCAGAGGTCCGCGGTCAAGTGAAGGCCAGGCGGCGGCGAATGCGTCCACTAGTGGTGCGAGCCGGGCCGGTGAGATCGCGGCACTGAGGCGGATCCACACGTGGTATCCCCCACCGGGCCCGGATGAGCACACCAGATGTTCGACCCCGGTGGCGCTCAAAGCGGAGGTGCAGTTGGCGAGGTCTGCGGTGGCGGTTGAGCCGGCGTGATGGGCGTCAAAGTCCAGAGCAAGCAGGCGAAAGCGGCCGGCGTCATCGGTCAAATGCAGCGCATATGGCACATCCGGGCCGGGGGCGCCGTCGGTGAAGCGTCGAGTTGTCGAGAAGGTGTGCGCTTTGCGTGGATCGACACGCACATACGGGCGCGGACTCCACGCACTCGCCACTGATTCCCACCACGTGTTGGCCTGATGGGATGCGGTTTTTCTGGTATCAGAATAGGACACGCCGTCCGGAACGAGTGGACCGTCCGGAAGGTATGACCTACCCTGAGAGGTGCCTGGAAGCACAGCTCTCCTAAATGGTGAGCAACCCCGAGTTCGAGCGCCAACTCAAACTCTTGACTTTCGATCCCGGTCCACCGGTCAGTGGGCCGGGATCAGTCATTTTGCGGATTGCATGATCTTTAGTTGTCAGTCACAGATCTGACTACTTCACGCTGGGATCGCCTCCTGGTCGTCAAAATTCGACACGGCTTCGGGCATGCCGAGGTGTGTCGCAGCGACTTCGGCTACATACTGGTTCATGGAGATGCCACGTGCTTTGGCTTCACGTCGAAGCGCGTCGTAAACATCCGAAGGTACGCGGACCGTCATGCGTGTCCGCTCCCCTAGGGCTGGTCTGCCCGGCCCAGAACGTGTGGTCGCCATGACGTCAAAATTCGCATGCCTGACGTCAGAAATGGGTGCGACACGCTCACGACGTCAAAAATGACGGTAGATAGTGCGTGGGACGGCAGGCTGAAGTTCAGGAGTCAGTCGATCGTGGGTCGGCGGCCCGCCATCCTCGCTTGAAACTCGAGTTTGGCATTGGTCTGAGAGCATCGACCAGAACCAGCGCCATTCGGAGGGCGCTAGTGGGCGCCGGCGCCCGATCCGATGCTGCTCAAGACTGTTGATTCCTGATCAGCAGTCTTGAGACTCCAAGTACTCGACGATTGCGATGTCGGTGATAGATGCGATGCTTATAGAGCGGTCGCCTGTCTCGTAGCGAAGCTTGTCGACAGCGCGGAGTAGCCGCGCTTTCGTTGATGGGCGCAGCCGGACATTGTGCTGCTCCGTCAGTCGCTCCTCCCCACGCCCAGCTGGCTGGGTTGGCTGTGGGGAGGGAAGCGGCACGGCAGCGGCCGGTGTGGTGGCCGGGGTAGGCCGTTCTGGCAAGTCTGCTGCGGGGTGGGCAGCTCGTCGGATTGCGGGTTCACGCTGGACGCTCATGCTGCGTTTCCTTCGAATTCGATCGCCAGCTCGGAAAGTAGATCTGTGTAAGCCACCTGGAGAGCCAATGCCTTGCCGCCAGTAAACTTGTGGATCGGCGTGTGAGTGCTATGTGCGTCCTGTCGGGCGGTAAGTTCCGGAATGGCGGTCTTCGCGACCAGTTCTCCGTAAGTGCTACGCAACTCGCGTTCGCGGAATTGGTGCTCCCCGGTGGCCCGTTTACGGCTAAGGACGATTTTTTCCATTACGAGCCGGGGGTTCGGTCGTCTCTGAACATTGCGGATCGTTTCCTGAAGGTTCTCGATCCCCCGGACGCTGTCGATGGTCGGCTCGGTCACAGCAATGACCCCGTCGACTGCGCACAGCACGGCAAAGAGCAACTTCCCCAGTGACGGTGGACAATCGAAGAGGACCGCGTCGTAGGGCGAGAGGTCGAGCCCCTCGAATGCGATGTCGAGGCGGAAGATCAAATCGTTGGCGCCGTCTGATTCGATGTTGGCTAGTGCTTCGTTGGACGGGATGAGGTCAACCCTGTCCCATGGAGTTGCGATGACGGCGTCGGCCGCAGATCCCGAAGCTGTTCGGTTCATGAGGTCGAACGTGGTCATCATGCCGTCCGTGATTTCGACACCGAGTCCCGTGGTGGAGTTCCCTTGGGGATCGACGTCCACAATCAGAACGTTGCGCCCTTGAGCGCTCAGCGCACTAGCCAGCCCGAGCGTCGTTGCAGTTTTGCCGACGCCGCCCTTCTGATTACAGAGCGCTAACTTTCGGATCATGTACGTTCCTCTCGAAGTGGATGCCAGCCAGAGGTAGCCGCTAGTTTGGCTGGCCATGTATGTGCACTGAGGTACTCGTTGGTAGCTAGTGCTGCATCTCTAGCTACGTTACCTCTCATAGTTATCTGTGCAACGGAAACTCGCAAAGCGCACGTAACTATACGTGCCAGGCTAGCTAGCAGTGCTAGCAATGCGCGCATTGCTACAGTAGCTAACTGCGGCTCGACTGACAGTCCTCCACCACGGCGAAGGCCACGGAAATGCGCATACCAGCACTAACCGCGATTGATTGGGTCTGGTGTCATTGATGATGGCGGTTGCCGGCAGCGTGATGGTGGGGGTGTGGACGTTCGCAGTGTTGATGGTCGTGCTGGTCAGAGCTGCCGTCCCGCCTCGGCACGCCGCGCAGAATCGCGAGGGCTTCTCGTGGTTCTGGGTGTTCTTCCCGATGGCGGTGCTCTTGGTGGCCGGGTCGCTCCACATGTGGCTACCGGGGATCAGTGCGGCCAGTGCCTGGACGATGTACATGTCGCTGGCGGACCGGGGCAGCGGCCTACAGTTTTTGAGTGACGAGCAGCTGCGGCAGCTCCAAGCTTTTCTGCTGGGGCGGTGGATCCTGCCAATCGCCGCGCTAGTCCTGGTGGGACTGTCAGTGTGGCCGTGGCGCCGCGGACACATCTGAGTAGCGACCTAGTGATGCCGTGGGGGAGTGAGACGGGGTGCGGATTGTCGGAACGCGTCTTATCGGCGCCGGCGGGTAGTGCGTCCCCGAACGCTTGGCGGCGACTTGGCGTGGGACGGGGTCACTTGTAGACGTCGCCGCGGTGCCCAATGCGCAGCACGAGCACAACGAGGGCGTCGTCTTCGATGTCGTAGATGATGCGGTAGTCGCCAACGCGGATGCGTAGTTCACCTTCGCCTCCGGCGAGCTGAATCGCGCCGGGCGGTCGCGGTGTCACCGCGAGGGCTTCGATGGCGCGGACGATTCGCTTTTGTTCGGTGGGGTGAACTTTGCGGAGGGCTTTGGCGGCCGAGGGTTTATAGGTGATCGAGTAGGGCATCAGCGAGTGGGGCGCGCAGACTCAGAGTCCCAGTTCTGCCTTGAGGTCCTCGTGGGAGATGCTGTCGTCCTCGCGGCGGGCCTCGGCTGCGCCGCGAACGTCGGCCTGATCCTCCAGGGCCTGCAGCGCGCGGTCGAAGAACTCAGGAGAGACGACGACGGCGCGACGACGGCTGCCTCGGCTGAGGACCTCGACCGGCGCCCGCTGTGCGGCGTCGAGTACCTCGCTCTGGTTGGCGCGGAAGTTGCTAAGCGTCGTGGTCACCATGACACCAATAATACATCTTGTACAAGTCTCGGTCGACTAGGTGGTGTCCCTAGTGGTCTGGGCGGCGGGATCGTCTCATCTGTTCTGACCTGCACACTTGACTGAATCCACATTATCGGCGCGGGCGCCCGGGCGAACGCGCGGTTCGCCGTGATCGACGACACCTCGCGAGTCTTCAGCTCAGTTCCTCCTGGAGGTGGTTACGGACGATCGTTGCAGGGACTGCTCGCTCCTCTGCGGTAGGGACGGGCAAATCGCTAGAGCCGATCAACGGACTAGCGAGAACTGCGGCGAGCAATTGTGCTTGTTCGGGGTAGATCTCCACCGTGGCGGTCAACGCCCGAAGCAGGTCAAGCAGTTCGTCATTCCACTCGTCTTCCCACTCGGTGGGTCTGATCCTATCTAGCGGAGTCGCGGTCTTCTGCGCAGCTTTGCCGATCCCTTTGGCAGTGCGGGCCCCGAGCCACTTGTCCAGGATGTTCATTCCTGAGACGGCAAACTCGCGCACCTCGGGGAGGACTCCCCCGACAATGCCATCTCCAATGACCAGCTGGTGCGTAGCTGAGTTGTAGTGGAGGTCGCGGGTGGTCGCCGGAATTGAGGTCACTGGCTTAAGCCACTCCAGACCGTCTCGTCGGGTGACTCTCTTATCCGGCCGACCACTGTCGGAGCATCGATCTCCGAAAGTATGCAGCCACAGGAGACGGCGCCCGAGCTCGACGGCCCAGATGAACAGCTCTCTGTCTGCAGTAATGGGCACACGAGCAGCAGAGGAATCCAGAGGCTCGGTGAACGTTACCGTGTATCCGGGGTGAGCCAGTATTGCGTAGCAGTAGGCGAGGAAGTCCTCCGGTCCGACCGCTGTGTCGAGCCGGTCCGAAAGGAGGTCTAAAAGGCCATTCGCAATATTCGGTTGGGTAGCAGCAGCGTCCCGGTACAGAGGAAGAACGTCCTTGCCGCCACGATTGTTGTAGTAGTGCTTGTCGGGAACTGCCGTTGACACGGTCGCTGCTGGACCATGGCTGATGCGGGCGCTCCAAGGTGAGACCAAGAAAATCTGCTTGTCAGAGAGTGCCTGCCATAGGGCTGGGCTCTCGGTCTTCGCCAGACGCGGGTCGTCGAAGGTCCACTGCTGATCGAAGGACCTCCAGCCGACGCGGACAATCGGTTCCGGCTCTGCGTCGGCTGGCAGGTTGGCAAGAGGAGTCAATCCGCCGACCTTGGTGTGGATGTTTCGCCCGGTCTTGGGTGTGACGTACTTTTCTGCTCGTTCAGCGGCCTCCTCCGTCTCTAAGAGGTCTCGCCAACGTCGTTGAAGTGTTACGGGTGAGGGCGAGACCGGCCAGCTGCGGTTGTACATAATTCCCGGTTGTTGCCACGGGAACAGGTCGGATAGGAGCGGGAACGTGGACCATTGTTCGTCAGCACTTTCGGGCATGAAAGGCTCGCCATTGGAGGCCTCGACCACAGTCCAACCGTCTGCAGGGTCGAGGTGGTGGAGCTGGTCCAGCTTTTCGAACTTCTCTGCTCGGGTGCCCCGGATGCGACGGTAGTGCACCGTCGCTGCTCGAGACGCTTTTCCGGACCGAACCAAGGTGACGATGGCGACCGGGGTCTGAATGTCGAAGACGTTCTCTTCTTTTCGGGCTCCGCGCCCCTCTCCGCCGAGATCAATTACCCATATCTCGCTTGCAGTATCGACGGCCAATTTGCGCAGGCCAACGAATGCGGGCCCGACGAGCCAGGAGGATGCCGTAATGAAAGAGATGATCGACTTGTCCTGAGGCTTGCTCTGGAACACCTTCCAGATGGCCCACCGCCAGAAGTAGACGTACTGGTTGTATAGCGAAGCCTGTGCCGAGAAGATGACGCCAGCCTGTTTCGCTGGGTCGATGACGTCGTCGAATAGTGATGGCTCCCCGTTGGGGCCGCGGTCCATGAGCCAACCGCCGCCTGAATCCGCGTCGATTCGATCATAGGGGGGGTTCCCGATAGCGACAGTGATCTGTTGATCCTTCTTCACCGTTCGAGCTTTTTGTGCTTCTTCTGCCAGTACGAGCGCATCGCCGAAGAGCCCAGTCGGCATCGGAGTACGCGGATCTTCGAGGGTGTCGGTCAGATAGACGCCCACCTCATTTAGCTGGACCATATGACCCTCGGCCTCCGCAAGGCGCTCCCCAATTCGCAACTGCGCCACGGCATATGGCCCGGGTAATAATTCGAAGGCGAGGACGTTCTTGGTGAGATTTTTGGCGACCTGCTTTGAGCCAGCTGGGCCCCGTTCGGCAAAGGCGGTATCCACGGCCTGGTCGATCACCGCGAGAGGGTAGGTTCCTGAACCTGTGGCTGGGTCGAGTGTCACCACTGAGGCAGAGCCGAAGCCAAGTTTTTGCCCGAAGCGGTTACGTAAGAGATCGTCGGTGAGGCGGACCTGGCACTGCACGACGCTGGTCGGCGTGTAGTAGACCCCCGAACGGTTACGTGCATCGGGGTCGTAGCTGGCTAGGAAGTCTTCGTAGAACCAGAGCCAGGGTTCGCCTCGAGAGTCCTTGGAATTTTTGATTGCAGGAGCGTCAAGGCTAGCCACAAGCCGGACGATTGCACCGAGTTCCGGGGCGATGTAGTCCATAAGGTCAGGAAGGCCTAGGACTGGACCGAGTGCAGCGGCCAGCACATTTCGGTGCGAGGCCGTCAGGGAGTCTTTGGCTTCTTGGAGTGACACGGAACCGTCTTTGTTGTGGTCGGCGTTCCCTGTAAGTCCGGCTATCGCCATCGCATAGGAGATGACCTGCGCAACGTCACTGGAGAACTGTTCTGACGACGTTGTTGCGTGCACGGTGGTGTCCCACGTGGTCTTTGCTCGCAGTACGGGTGCTCGGTTCTCGGTAAGACCGTCGTCGAGGCGCTGCCGCAGTAAGCGAGCTAGCGGCGCAAGTCGGGTGGCGAGTTGGCTCACGCGTTTAATCGGTGTTGCTTGTGCTTCCTTGAAGAAGTGCAGCATTCTGACGAGGGCGGAAGGATCCCACGAAGCGGGCGAATCAAACGGAAGCGAACATTCCGAGATCACTGTTCCTTCTCTATAAAGGACAGCATTTTCTCCGTTGGTAATGATCAGGGAATCAAGTTGGGCGAGCAGCTGCCACTGCTTAGCTTCCCGTCCACGCCATCTTTCGCCATTGAGAGCATGGCCCGGGGCCTTGAGCTCGATCCAACCGCACTGCTTCTTGTCGATCGTGGCGGCAAAATCCGGACGCACTCCATCAAGCTGGGCCTCGCGCAACAAGACGAGATCTCCGACGCCGGCCTCGTGGCAGACGCCGGTTAGAAAGTTGTCGATCGGGGTGGTCAGCTGCGCCTCAGGCTCGGCCGCGATGCCACTGAGTTCGGCGGACTGAACACGCGTGGAGTATGTCGTCGCCAATTCCAGCAGAGCCGCAGTTTCCACGTAGTTCTCCATGTTCCTCGTTTCGGGTAGCCCTAATGTTGTCAGCCCAGCTGATCTCCCGGAGCACTACCTCGTAGCTCAAGGCCTCCGTGGGCGCGGAGTGGCAAGGTCAGACTGATGGTCGCCATGAGCGACTATGTCGGGTCCCGTTGGGGTACACCCGTGCGGGACGGAACGCCGCCAACGATCGCTGCTGTGTCACAGGGTCTAGTTCGGTACTTATGAAACGCCATCCCGTCGGGTCTAGTATCTATTGATACAGATTCCGGGCGAAAGGATCTTTTCGATGGCTGATCGGATCGGGACGTTGCTGAACCGCTCGGGCGCCAGTGGCGAGGAGGTGCTGATCGTCAGCCGCGGGAGCGTGCGGACTCGGTTCCGGCGCCGGGACGAGCTGGACTGGAACCTTCGGGTGGAGTCGACGGACTCAGAGAACATCATCGACCGGAACCCGAAGCGAAAGCCAAAGCCGGATCCGAAGCCGGCTCGCCGGGCCTCGCGTCCGCGTGGTCAGCGAGTGGCGTACGTGCGGGTGTCGGCCGCCGATCAGAACGAGGCGCGTCAGCTCGAGGCGGTGGGGGAGTGCGACCGGGTCTATATCGAGAAGCAGTCCGCTCGCTCGCGTGCCGATCGTGTGAAGCTCGAAGAGTGCATCAGATACCTGCGAGACGGTGACGAGTTGGTTGTTGCCTCGATGGACCGACTCGCCCGTTCCCTGGTCGACCTCAAGCAGATCGTCGGTGAGATCACTGCCAAGGGCGCCAGCGTGGAGTTCGTCCACGAGCGGGCCACCTACGCCGCCGGCGCCCAGGATCCTCGCGCCGATCTGATGCTTTCGCTGCTCGGGGCGTTCGCCGAGTTCGAGCGGGCCATCATCCGTGAACGCCAGGCCGAGGGCATCGCCATCGCCAAAGCGAAGGGCAAGTACAAGGGACGCAAACGCGTCCTGACCGACGAACAGATTGACAAGGCCCGGGCCCGCATCGAGGCGGGGGAGGGGCCATCGGCGATCGCCCGCGATCTCGGAATCGGACGCTCCACGCTGTACCGGGCGCTCCAGAACAAATGACACCCACGTTGAAGTAGGTGGTCCGTCCCCCTTTCTGCATCGTTCCTCCTCCGCGCGGGCGCGCCACTGTGGTACGCTTCGTAAAACAGTCAAACAGGTAGTTTGACGGTGTTTTGAGGAGGATGTTGTGGCGACGATCGCGTTCCGTGTCGACGATGCCATGCGCTCCGAGCTGGAGGAGCTCGCGCAGAGTCGGGGCGTGAGCCTGTCCGACCTGGTGCGATCCACCTTGGAAGGGCTGATCCTTCGAGACGATCCCCGGGGGCAGTGGACCGAGACCGCGCCGCGCACCCTGACCACCTACGAACGGCAGATGCTCGCCATGCAGCACCGCATCCTCGCCCACGTCATGCCACCCACGCATGAAGACGCCCCCACTGAGGACTGCGCCCACGTGGAGGGGGACCCCGACTATCAGCGCCAACGCGCCCAGATTCTGGAAGGCGGGTACGTCACCGAATACAGCGACGTGTTCATCAGTACCCACCCCGAACTGACGGCTGACGAGTGCACCTTCGTGATGGATCTACTCGACATGTTTCGCACCATCACCGTCAGCATCCAGCGTCTTCGGGGCGCCGGACAGAGCATAGATGACGACACGGAACGGTTGCTCCAGTTTGACGGCTTTGATTACCAGGTCAAGGCCGAAACGCGACTCCTTGACTACGTCCGGCATCTCGTCAGCGAGACCCGCTGGTCCGAAGTGCTCCCCGTGCTAGGCCCTGATCACGACCACGGCAACTCCCACGGGCCGAGGTTGGACCTCTACCAGCGGATCCTTGGCGAGTACCAGCTCATCCGCCACGAACAAAAGCCCCGTCTCGAACTATCTGACTACCTACTCACAGCTGACCAGCTGCACCGTCTGGCTGACGCGGCAACCCACCCCTCACGCAGGCTCGACCACCAGTCGGGTGGCACGGCGGGATCGCCTTCCACGGTCGAAGGCTGACGGAACGTGGACCCGCGCAACAGAGGGGATCTCGACCGGCTAACAGCCCGCTATCGAAGCCTGCCCAGTGGAGAGCGGGTGGCGTTCGTAGACGAGGCGTATCGACTTCCCAACGAGTGTCGCCGAGGTGAGAAGCCCTTCTACGCACTGGCCGCGGTGCTACTGACGATCGACGATCACGCGACTATTCGCGCGGACCTGCACAGCATTGTCGGCAGCAATTGGTGGCATACCGTCGACGCACAGCAGACCAATGACGAACTCCCGAAAATCGAAGCGCTGACGGATTATCTCGCTGACTATCGCGACCCCTGCGTCCTGGCCGTCTGCCACACTCCTGGTCCGGATGACCAGGCCATCGGTATGCGTGCGGTGAGCCTGTCCGCGCTACTCGCCGCACTCGGATCCCAGGCTCCACGCCCAGACGCCGGCGAGGGCCACCAACGCACCGTCCCCGCGCAGGCCAAGATGATCGTCCTAGAGCGACAGAACAGGCATCAAGACACCGACCGTGACCTGCACACCATTAGGCAGGCGCGCCAGAGCGGCGTGATCGGCAGGCACTTCCCAGTGATGCACGTATCCCCATCGATCGAGAACCTACTCTGGCTACCCGATCTGGTCAGTCACACTTATCGTCGGTACATCACCCACGACGAAGACCTCGTCACTCGCCTCGACGGGCAAACAGTGACGATCGAACTGCCCGCAAATAAGAGCGACCCCCTGGGTGCCGCAGCATATGTCCAAGGGGTAAGCCGACTGTTCCGCTAGGAAGTGCCGGTCTCTGCTCGCTCCCATCATCTCGCACCAATGCCACGATTGCAAGCATGCGCCATGACCCTGCCGCAGCGGTTGTGGACCCTGCTGCTCGGGAACACCGCCCAGGCTGATCGGTACCGTCGGCCGAGGTGTGGAACCCGCGCCGACGTGGCGACAAGAACTCGCGGCCATAGTCGAAAACCATCTAGCAGTGTCGCGTCCGATTCCGATGCGATACTTAGGACTGGGATATCTAGCCAACCGCGGACGGGCAGGATCTTCATTGAGGAGCTGGCGTCGCCAGGGGAGGGTCATGTGCTCATGCGGCACGAACACCTTCCACTAAAGGGTAAGTCCCTTGGGGTGGTGGGGTTTCGGGGCTCGCGATCTGGCTGACGATCG
>NZ_JBSHCV010000030.1:0-16984 GCF_053615975.1 Dietzia sp. NPDC055877
TGCCCGGAGAATCGCCGCATCAGTTGGCAGAACCGTGAAATAGGCGCAGCCACCAAGGGGCGGTCATGCCGGTACGCCTGATAATCCGTCGGTGTCGTCGAGGTAGCCGACATCGCGCAAGGCCGCCTCGAGAACCCGGATATACGGAAGATGCAGTTCGGTAGCCATGCCGTCGAGGGTCGTTCGGGCTGGCAGGCCGCGCAGTCCGCGGGTGCGCCATAGGTGCAGATTCTGGCGGGTGATCCCGATTCGGCGGGCTAGCTCGGACTCGCCGACGCCGTAGGCGCGTTTGTGGGCGTCGATGAGCTCGACCAGGCGAGGGGTCTCCATGCTCTGAGTGTCCGCGTGCGCCACGGGTACCGTCAAGGGGTAGTTAACCGTTCCGGCAAGGGTAACTTTACAGAATATAAGTTACCGGCGTGGGTGTCCCGGCTGGTGGGGAAGGGTTTCTTGGCCTCGTCGGGCCAGATCGTGGCGTGGTTGGCCGATGGCGCACCAGGGTGCAATGCCCGTTTGGCAACCGACAGAAACCCCGGCCACCTGCCGGATGAGCCAGCAGATGCCCGGGGTTCAGTGTGGAAACCGCGAGTGGAGTGAGGCTAGAGCTCCTCGAGCGTCGCCGTGGCGTGCACGGTGCCCAGCTTGCGGGGATTGCGCGCGGTGATCGTCCAGGCCGGATCGCCTGCGGCCACCGCACGCCGGGCGTAGACGCCCAGCTTGGCCGGCAGGACCACGGGCTTGCCGAACTCGACCGAGTAGCGGGCCCGCTCCGGGATCTCGCCCTCGACCGATCCGAGCAGCGTCGCCGCCGTCCACATGCCGTGGGCGATCACGTTCGGGAAGCCGAACGCCTTGGCGCCCAGACCGGAGACGTGGATCGGGTTGCGGTCACCCGAGACGGACGCGTACTCCGCGATCTGCGCCTCGGTGACGGACTTGACCACCGTGGGATCGCCGATCTCCTCGGCGGTCGGCGGCTCGGGCCGCGGCGGACGCGGCGCGTCCTTGGCCGGGGTCAGAGACGTCCGGCGCTTGGACAGCATGCTGGAACGCTGGAGCCACGCGGGCTCGTCGTCGTCGCCCGTCCGGATCTCCGTGACCACTTCCACCAGCAGCCCCGACGGGTGCTCGCGCAGGTTCTCGGCGTGCGACCGGATGGACAGCTCGTCACCGACGCGCAGGGCGCGGCGGGAGGAGATCTCGTTGAGCAGGTGCACCGACCCCATGGCCGGGAACGGGAAACCCGGGTCCAGCATGAGCTGCATCGTCAACGGGAACGACAGCGTGAACGGGTACGTCAGCGGTAGGGCGTCGCTCAGGCGCAGGCCGCAGACGCGGGTGTACGCGGCGAGGTTGGCCACGTCGACCTTCACACCCGACACCTCGACGCCCTTCGCAGGCAGCGACGTGGCGTCACGGCTGCCACCCACGACGGGCACCGAGCCGAGCGCGGCCCTGCCGTACTGCGACAGCAGGTTGGGGATCCCGGGGAGCTTCCTGTACTCCATGTCAGATCACGCGCCCAGCAGCGACTGGCCACACACGCGGATCACGTTGCCCGTGACCGCGGAGGAGGCGGGGCTGGCGAAGTAGGCGATCGTCTCGGCCACGTCGACCGGGAGGCCACCCTGCTGCATCGAGTTCATACGGCGGCCGGCCTCGCGCGTGGCGAAGGGGATCGCGGCGGTCATCTGGGTCTCGATGAAGCCCGGGGCCACGGCGTTGACCGTGACCTTCTTGGACGCCAGCTCGGTGGAGGCGCCGTCGACGAAGCCGATCACGCCGGCCTTGGACGCGGCGTAGTTGGTCTGGCCGCGGTTACCGGCGATGCCGGCCATCGAGGACACGCCCACCACGCGCGAGCCCTCGCCCAGCACGCCGTTCTCGGCGAGCTCGGCGGTGATGCGCTCGGGGGCGATCAGGTTGACGGACATGACCGAGTCCCAGCGGGCGGCGTCCATGCCGGCCAGGGTCTTGTCGCGGGTGATACCGGCATTGTGGACCAGGATGTCGATCGTGCCGTCGTGACGGTCCTTGACGTGCTGGGCCAGGACCTCGGCGGCGTCGGCGGCCGTGACGTCCAGCGGCAAGGAGGTGCCGCCGACCTTGTTGGCGGTGGCCGCGAGCGACTCGCCGGCGGCCGGGATGTCGCAGCAGATCACGTGCGCGCCGTCGCGCGACAGGACCGCCGCGATCTCGGCACCGATGCCCCGGGCCGCGCCGGTGACGACGGCGACCTTGCCCTCGAGCGGACGGTCCCACGAGGCGGGGGCGCTCGCTGCGCCGGCGCCCACGGTGAACACCTGGCCGTCGACGTAGGCCGACTTGCCGGACAGGATGAAGCGAAGGGTGGACTCCAGGCCCGAGGCGCCGGTGTCGGCATCCGCGGACACGTACACCAGCTGCACGGTGGCGCCGCGCTTCATCTCCTTGCCGAGCGACCGGGTGAAGCCCTCGAGCGCGCGCTGGGCGATGCGCTCGTCGACCGCGCCCGTCTCCTCGGGGGTGGTGCCCAGCACCACGATTCGGCCGCTCGGGGCGACGCGACGCACGACGGGGTTGAAGAAGTCGAACAGGGACCTGAGTTCCTCGGGGGAGCGGATGCCCGTGGCGTCGAAGACCAGGCCGGCGAACTTGCCCTCGGCGTCCGCGCCGGCGATCTCGTAGTCGCCCTGCAGCATCTCGCGCACGGGCTCGACGAGGCGACCCTCACCGCCGACCAGTACCGGGCCGTGGAGCGCGGGCTGGCCCACCTCGTGGCGGCGGAGCTGCTCGGGCTGCGGGAGACCGACCTTGCCGGCGATGAATGACCCGGGGGCCGAGGTGACGAACTGGGAGTAGAGGTCGAGGTTGCCCTGTGCCATGGCGATCATCTCCTGGGGAGTTTCGGTAGTGCGGGGTCGACAAGTAACTTACTCCCGAGTAACAATACTCGTTGGGCCGCGCTTTGGGCCAACGGATACCGAGAAGAAAAACGGGAGTGACACACGTGACCACCAGCCCCCGCAAGGTCGCCATCGTCGGCGGCAACCGAGTCCCCTTCGCGCGCTCGAACGGCAAGTACGCGGACGCCTCCAACCAGGACATGCTCACTGCCACGATCGACGGCCTGGCCGCCCGCTACAACCTGCAGGGCAAGCGCCTCGGCGCCGTCGCCGCCGGCGCCGTGCTCAAGCACGCCCGTGACTTCAACCTCACTCGTGAGTCGGTCATCGGCTCCGTGCTCGACTCCTCCACCCCGGCCTACGACGTGCAGCAGGCCTGCGGCACCGGCCTGGCCACCGCCATTCAGATCGGCGACCAGATCGCCATGGGCCGTATCGACTCCGGTATCGCCGGCGGCTCCGACACCACCTCGGATGCCCCGCTCGCCGTCAATGACGACCTGCGCAAGATCCTCATCAAGGTTTCCGCCGCCAAGACCAACCTTGACCGGATCAAGCTTCTCGGTGACATCCGCCCGCAGGCGATCGTCCCCGAGCAGCCGCAGAACGCCGAGCCGCGCACCGGCCTGTCGATGGGCGAGCACGCCGCCATCACCGCCCGCGAGCTCGGCGTCACCCGTGAGGACCAGGACGCCCTGGCCGCGGAGAGCCACAAGAACCTCGCCGCCTCCTACGACTCCGGCTTCCAGGACGACCTGGTCACCCCGTACCTGGGCGTGCAGCGCGACGACAACCTGCGCCCCGACTCCTCGGCCGAGAAGCTGGCCAAGCTCAAGCCCGTCTTCGGCAAGCGTGACGCCGAGGCCCACGGCACCGAGGCCACCATGACGGCCGGCAACTCCACCCCGCTCACCGACGGTGCCTCCGCGGTGCTGCTGGCCAGCGAGGAGTGGGCCAAGGAGAACAAGCTCCCGGTCCGTGCCTACCTGGTGGACTCCGAGACCGCCGCGGTCGACTTCATCCACGGTCACGACGGCCGCACCCCGGACGGCCTGCTCATGGCCCCGACCTACGCGGTGCCGCGCCTGCTCGAGCGCAACGGCCTGACCCTGCAGGACTTCGACTTCTACGAGATCCACGAGGCCTTCGCCTCGCAGGTCCTGGCCACGCTCGCGGCCTGGGAGTCCGAGGAGTACTGCACCGAGCGTCTCGGCCTGGACTCCGCACTGGGCTCGATCGACCGCAGCAAGCTCAACGTCAACGGCTCCTCGCTGGCGGCCGGCCACCCGTTCGCCGCGACCGGTGCGCGCATCCTGGCCGCCACCGCCAAGCTGCTCGAGGAGAAGGGGTCGGGCCGCGCGCTCATCTCCATCTGCGCCGCAGGTGGCCAAGGCGTCACCGCGATCGTCGAGCGCTAACGCCGAGGCGGATCCGACGCGGCCCGGCACGTCGGGCCCGTCCGCCATCAGATAAACGTATCCTCGATCCAACAGGTCACGGGCTGATCCCGTGAGTGAGTGCAGCCCCCGCGTTCGGCGCGGGGGCTGCACTCATCGGTACCGGTCCGCCATAGTGGACCCAGTGGTTCGGGTGGGGCATCCCACAGGAACCGGTTTCGGCGGCCCGCCGAACCGGTGCCGCCACCCGTGAGGAGCGTGAGAGCGCGTGGACGATTCCACCATCCACGACGGCGGCCCGGCCCGCCCCGTCGAGATCGAGGGTACGGCCCCTCGTCCGGCTGCGTCCGATCGCCGCCGGTACCGGGTGCGGTCACGCTGGATCTACACCGCCGTCGGGATCTTCATGGGACTTGCGGTGCTGTACGGGTTCGACCTGGTCAACAGCATCGGCCGCGTGCCGCGCGGAACCGAGGTCGCCGGGATCAACGTCGGTGGGATGCGCACCGTCGACGCCGAACAGCGCCTGATCACGGAGTTGGGGCCGCGGGTCGACGAAGAGGTGGACCTGCGCGCCGGCGTGGTGTCGACGACACTCGACCCCCGGGCGGTCGGCTTGTCCGTCGACTGGCAGGGAACCCTCGACCGCGGGGGCGAACAGCCGCTCAACCCGTTCACCCGCCTGATCAGCCTCGTCTGGACGCGCGACGTAGGGATCGCGAGCGTCATCCCGGACGAGCGCCTCACCAACTTCCTCGAGCGACTGGCGCTGCAGGCCGACTTCGAGCCCCGCGAGGGCGCCATCTGGTTCGACCAGGCGAAGGTCCGCTCCGCGATCCCGCTGGACGGGCAGCGCCTGGAGATCGAGAACTCGCGCGACGCGGTACTGGAAAACTGGCTCAACGAGGACGGTGTGGACCTGCCGGTCGAGTTCACGCCGACCGAGACCGACGCCGACGAGGTGCGCGCCCTCATCCGCGAGGTGGCCGAGCCCGCCGCATCCCGCGACGTCACGCTGCTGGCCTCGCGGCTGCGGCCCGACGGCGCCGAGCCGCCCACCGAGACCATCCCCACCCGGATGCCGGTCCCGCCGCCCGCCCCGGGACAGCCGCGCGCCAACCCGTCCGAGCGTGAGATCGAGATGGTGGTCCGCGACGACCCCGATGCGGTTCCGGTCGTGTTCCCGAGGGACCGGATCGGCGAGTACCTGTCCTTCGTCCGCGAGGGCGCCGAACTCGAACCCCGCTTCGACGCCGATGCCGCCAAGGGGATCCTCGAGCCCCTGCTGGAGGAGACCGAGCAGGAGGGCAGGGACGCCACCTTCTCGTTCAGCGGCGACACGGCCACGGTCGTGCCCGCCGTCCAGGGGCGCACCATCGAGTGGGGACCGCTGCTCGGGGCGCTGCCGGGTCAGCTCACCGACCTCGAGGGACCGCGCGTCATGCCTGTCAGCTACGTCGGTCGCGACCCGGAGCTCAGCACAGCGGACGCCGAGAAGGCCGGGATCCGGGCACCCGTCGGCGAGTTCACCGTGGCGGTGGGCGCGAACGGCCAGGCGCAGTCGATGATCGCGGAACTGGCCGGGCAGTTCGTCCCCGCCGGCGAGAGCTTCTCCATGGAGGCGGTGGCCGGAACCGCGTCCGGGGACACCTCCGCGGACGCCGTGGCCACCGCCCTGTTCAATGCCGCGCTGCAGGCCGGCGCCCAGGACATCCAGCGGACCGCCAGGGGCGTCGACAGCACCGCCTTCCCCGTCGGCCGCGACGCCACAGCTTCGGCGGCCGTGGGATTCCGCAACGCGCAGGGCACCGCGCTGGTGATCGACGCCGCGGCGAGCGCGAGCTCGGTGACCGTCCGCCTGTGGGGCACGCCCGAGTACGACGTGCGCATCTCGACCTCCCCGCGCACCAACATCCAGCCGCCGCGGACCCGGGTCGTCACCTCGGCCGGCTGTACCCCGTCCGCGGGTGAGGACGGCTTCACCGTCAGCATCACGCGGGTGGTGATGCGCGGAAACGACCGGGTCAGCTCGGACAGCTTCTCGTCGACGTACCCGCCCCGCGACCGGATCGAGTGCCGGGGAGACGACGCACCCCCCGCACCCGGCGAGGACGCCCCTCCGCCGGGACCGCCGGCTCTCGAGATCCCGGGGCTGCCGCGCATCGAACTCCCCGGCATCCCCGGGCTCCCCGGCAACTGACCGCGCCCGGCCTCGTACGCCCACCCCCTTACGCCCCGCGCCCCTTACGCCCCGCTCCCGTACGCCTCGCCCCGTACGCCTCGCCCCGACCGAGCAACCCGCCGTTGCAGGACCCGAGCCCCGCGGTTGCAAGACATGCGTCGCGAGTTGCCTGACAACAGGTGCGATTTCTGGCATGGATTCCGCGCCATTCGTCGTGCAGCCGGGATGGGATGTCTTGCAACCAGTGGGCGGGGTTGGGGGTTGCCGGTGACGGGCCGCGCGCGGGGCGGGGGCTGGCGGCTCTGGGGCGCGGGCGGATGCGGACGGGGTGAGCTGAGTGGGCGAGCTGAGTGGCGGCCGGCCAGACGACAGTGGGCCCCGCGCCGTGGTGGCGCGGGGCCCAGAGTCGGCTCAGGCGCGGGGCCCGTCCGGGACGTGCCCGCTCAGAGTTCTCGTGCGACTTCTGCGTGGGCGCAGTCTAGATCAGAATGCGGCCTCGTCCAGCTCCATGAGGTCGTTGCCGAGGTCGGCGACGATCCCGCGGGTGGCGGTCAGCAGCGGGAGCTCGTTCTTGGCGAACCAGCGGGCCGCCGCGATCTTGCCGTTGTAGAAGGCCTTGTCGTCGTCGTTGGCGCCCTCGAGGGCTCCGAGCGCGACCTCCGCGCCTTCCAGCAGACGCCAGCCCATGACCAGGTCGCCGAAGGCCATCAGCACGCGCACCGACGCGAGGCCGATGGTGTACAGGCGCTTCGGCTCCTCCTGCGAGCCCATCAGGTGCTCGAAGCAGGTGCCGAGCATGGCCTCGACATCGCCCAGGGCGGTGGCGAGGCGCTCGCGCTCGGCGGCGAGCGCGCCGTTCGAGTTGTCGTTCTCCAGGAACTTCTTGACCTGCGCCGACACGTGGCCGACGGCGGTGCCGCGGTCGCGGGCGATCTTGCGGAAGAAGAAGTCCTGCGCCTGGATCGCCGTGGTGCCCTCGTAGAGGGAGTCGATCTTGGCGTCACGGATGTACTGCTCGATGGGGTAGTCCTGCAGGAAGCCGGAGCCGCCGAAGGTCTGCAGCGACTCGGTGAGCAGCTCGTAGGCACGCTCGGAGCCGACACCCTTGACGATCGGCAGCAGCAGGTCGTTGACGCGGTGGGCCATCTCGGCGTCGGCGCCGGAGACGCGCGCGGCGATGGTGTCGTCCTGGTGGGCGGCGGTGTACATGTACACGGCGCGCAGACCCTCGGCGAACGCCTTCTGGCGGATCAACGCGCGGCGGACGTCCGGGTGATGCGTGATGGTGACGCGCGGGGCGTTCTTGTCGGCCATCTCGGTCATGTCGCCGCCCTGGACGCGCTCCTTGGCGTACTCGAGGGCGTTGAGGTAGCCGGTCGACAGCGTGGAGATGGCCTTGGTGCCGACCATCATGCGGGCGTGCTCGATGACGTCGAACATCTGACGGATGCCCTGGTTGAGCTCGTCGCCGCCGATCATCCAGCCCTTGGCCGGGACGCCGTGGCCGCCGAAGGTCAGCTCACACGTAGTGGAGACCTTGAGGCCCATCTTGTGCTCGACGTTTGTGACGAAGACGCCGTTGCGCTCGCCCATCTCGCCGGCCTCGAAGTCGAAGTGGAACTTCGGCACGAAGAACAGGGACAGGCCCTTGGTGCCGGGACCGGCGCCCTCGGGGCGGGCCAGGACCAGGTGGAAGATGTTCTCGAACATGTCGTCCGAGTCCGCCGAGGTGATGAAGCGCTTGACGCCCTCGATGTGCCACGAGCCGTCGTCCTGCTTGACGGCCTTGGTACGGCCCGCGCCCACGTCGGAGCCGGCATCAGGCTCGGTGAGGACCATGGTGGCGCCCCAGCCGCGCTCGACGCAGGTGGTGGCCCACTTCTTCTGCTCCTCGGTGCCGTTCTCGTACATCACGGCGGCGAAGGACGGGCCGGCCGAGTACATGTAGGCGGCCGGGTTCGCGCCGAGCATCATCTCGCCGGTGGCCCAGACCAGGCTGCGCGGGGACGGCATGCCGCCGAGGTCCTCCGGGAGGCCCATGAGCGTGTAGCCGGCGTCGTACCAGGCGGCGAAGGACTTCTTGAAGTCCTCCGGGATCGAGACCGAGTGGGTCTCCGGGTCGAAGACCGGCGGGTTGCGGTCGGCGGAGGCGAAGGACTCGGCGACGGGACCCTCGGTCAGCGTCTGAACCTCGCTGAGGATGCCCTTGGCGGTCTCCGTGTCCATGTCGCCGAACTCGCCGGCGTCCAGTGCCTCGTTGATTCGCAGGACCTCGAAGAGGTTGAACTCGAGATCCCGGACGTTGCTCTTGTAATGACCCATATCGGTCTTCTCCGTTCGGAGTGCGGTGTCATGGATTTGGTTATGCCGGTCGAAACGCTGCAGGTCGCGGCCGCATGCCGGAACCTACTCGCCGGTAACAAGATCGATGCTAATGGGTTGTCAGCAAACAGTCCAAGGTGAGGGATGGCTCTGTTTTTCCGTTGTCATTCTGCAGACCTCGGGCCGAGTCGTATGTGCTGGTCACGATGAGCGTGAGAGTGGGGCATCATCGGCATATGTCAGATATCCAGCCGAGGTTCCCCGGTCCGTCGTCGGTAGTCGGTGCCGCGACCCGCCTCGTCGCGTGGGAGATCCGCGTCGCGCGGTACATGTGGTCCATCCCCGCGCGCATCGCGCTCCTGCTGGAGGATGCCGAACTGATCGTGGCCAGGGTCAATTCGATCATCGCCAACATCGACCGTGCGGTGGCCGCGGTCGACCAGGTCATCCTCGCCGCGGCGAACTCGGTGGACGAGGTCGACGACACGGTGGCCCGCGTCGGCCGGACCGTCACCCGCGCCGAGCTCGCGGTCGGTGCGGCGGAGGGGATCGTCGCCCGCGTCGAGACCGCGGTGGGCAGGGTCGAGCCGGTGGTCGACAGGGTCGAACCGATCGTCGGCCGGGTGGAGACGGTTGCCGGCCACGTCGAGGGGCTGGTGCTGCGGGTGGATTCGGCGGTGACCGACGCCGAGGGTCTGGTGCTGCGCGTGGGTTCGGCGGTGACCGACGCCGAGGGGTTGGTGCTGCGGGTGGATTCGGCGGTGACCGACGCCGAGCAACTCGTGGAGCGCGTGGTGGCTGCGGTCGGCGACGCCGAGCAGCTCGTCGTGCGGGTGGATTCGGCGGTCGGTGCCGCGGAGGGGCTCGTCGTGCGAATCGGCTCGGCGGTCGACGACGCCGAGGGGTTGGTGCTGCGGGTGGATTCGGCGGTGACCGACGCCGAGCAACTCGTGGAGCGCGTGGCGGCTGCGGTCGGTGACGCCGAGGAGCTCGTCCTGCGGATCGATTCCGCGGTGGGCGCCGCCGAGCAGCTGGTGCTGCGTGTGGACTCGACAGTCGGCTCCGCCGAGGGACTGGTGCTGCGTGTGGACTCGACCGTGGGTGACGCCGCGCAGCTGGTGCGCCGGGTCGCGACCGCGGTCGGCGACGCCGAGGACCTCGTCCTGCGCGTCGACTCGACGGTGGATTCGGCGGACGGCCTCGTCGTGCGGGTCGACTCCACGGTGGGCGCCGCCGAGGGCGTCGTCCTCCGAGCTGACTCGACGGTGGGGGACGCCGAGCAACTCGTGGAGCGCGTGACACCCGTCCTCGAACTCGTGGAGACCACCGTCGCGGAGGTGCGTCCCGTCCTGGAGGAGCTGCTTCTCGAGGAGGGCGTCCTGTCGGATCAGGCCAAGCTCATCGCCACCCGGGTCACCGAACTGCTGGTGGTGGCCGACGACGTGGCCACCAAGCTCATGCCGGTCGTGGGGCGGGTCGCCGACACCGTGGACTCTGACGACTTCGAGGCCGTCCTCGACGTGATCGACAACCTGCCGGCGATCATCAAGGCGGTGGAGACGGACGTCCTGCCGGTGGTCAGGTCTCTCGACACCGTGGCGCCGGAGCTGTCCGAGATCCTCGTGGTGGCGAACAACTGCCTGGAGGCGCTGAACGGCATCCCGGGTTTCCAGCGCCTGCGCCGCCGCGGCGGGGAGGGCAACAACAGGCTGACCTAGTCGGTCGCGCGGTCGACCGGCCGAGCGTCCGTGTCGGAGTAATTCTCCGCGGGCCCCTGCGGCGTGGTGATCAGCATGACGTCATTGTGCTGCGCCCGCCGTCACCGCGATCTCAGATGCGCCAGGGCGGAGCGGGCGGCGTTCCACCCCGCCATCCCGTGGGCGCCGGCGCCGGGCGGGGCCGCCGCAGAGCAGATGTACACGCCCGGGATCCCCGCCGAGTAGGGGTTGAGGGCCACCCGGGGGCGGAAGACCAGCTGGAACGGCGTGTTGGCGCCGGTGACGATGTCGCCGCCGACGAAGTTGGGGTCATAATCCTCGATCTGCTGGGTCGACAGTGACCGGGTGGAGCGGATCCGGTCCCGGAAGCCCGGTGCGAACCGCTCGATCTGGTCGATGATCGTCCGGGTGGCATCACCGGTCCACCCGGCGGGGACGTGGGCGTAGGCGTCGACGGGATGGACGCCGTCCTTCGCGCGGTGCGGGTCGGCGACGGACTGCTGCCCCACCAGGATGAACGGACGTTCCGGCATCTCCCCGCGCACGACCCGCCGTTCAGCGTCGGCGATCTCGGGAAGCGTTCCGCCCACGTGGACCGTGCCCGCATGTCGGGAGGGCTCGTGGGCCCAGGGGATCCCGCCCTCCACGGCGAACGCCACCTGGAACGCGGCGGGGCCGTGCCGGAACCGTCGATAGGCGCGGCCGACCCGCGGGGGCAGGTCGTCGCCGAGGATGTCGGCGGCCGCGGAGGGGGAGGTGTTGAGCAGGAGCAGGTCGGGGCGGCCCAGCTCGCGGTGGTCCCGAACGGAGACGCCGGTCTCGATCCGGCCTCCGAACTCGGCGAGGCGGGTGGCCATCGCGGTAGTGATGGTGGACGAGCCGGCGGCCGCCACCGGCCAGCCGTACCGGTGCGCGGCGGTGCCGAGGGCGACGCCGATCGCCGACGACATCACCGAGCCCAGGGGGCGGAACGAGTGCGCGGCCACGCCGGCGAACAGCGCCCGCGCCTCCTCGGACTCCCAGCGGCGGGCCAGGAGTGCGGCGGGCAGTGCCGCGTACAGCCCGAACCTCGCCAGCGGGACCGGGTGGCCGGGCACGTGGACCAGCGGCTGCAGGAACTCGTCGACGATCTGGGGAAACCGCCGGGTCAACGGTCCGAACATCCGGCGGTAGGACTCGTTGTCGTCGTCGCCCAGTTCCCCGGCGGTGCGGTCCACCGATCGCCACACCGACGCGCCACGTCCACCGTCCAACGGGTGGGAGTACTGGACCTCCGGCAGCGACCAGCGCAGGCCGTAGTCCTCGAGGCCGAACTGGCGGCTGAAGCCGGTGTCGACAGCCAGTGGGTGGAACCCCGAGCAGTGGTCGTGCAGCAGGCCCGGCAGCGTCAGCTCGCCGGACCTGGTGCCGCCGCCGATGGAGTCGGATGCTTCCAGGACGGTTACATCGACTCCACCGGCGGCCAGTGTCAACGCGGCTGCCAGACCGTTGGGCCCGCTTCCGACGATGATTGCTGAGGGCATGGGATCAGTTCTATCCCACCGTGGACTCGTCGCGACGGGTCACGGCGGACCTGTCGGCGAGCGGCCCCTCGCCGCGTCTGCGGGGATGGCTCCGCAAAATGAGGAATGTCCCGGACCAACGAGGATCCGGGACACTACTTGGAGCCGATGACGGGAATCGAACCCGCGCTGTCTGCTTGGGAAGCAGAAGTTCTACCATTGAACTACATCGGCACTGCCCGCTCGGGCTGGTTCAGGTTAGCACGCCCCCGCCGCGCATTACCGCCGCGGGTCGGTCGCGCTGCTCCTACTTCTCGTCGGTCGCGGGCTTCTCGGCGGACTTCCGCTTCGCGGCGGCGGCCTTGCGGCGCGCGCTCGACGTCATGGGCCGCCTGGGCTGGTCGAGCGAGGCGCGGGGCACGAAGCCGAACCCGATGCCCCCGATCACGGCCACCGCGATCGCCCCGATGATCCACGGGGTGAGCGACATGTAGCTGGTGATCCCCATCAGCACGATGAGTACGGCCAGTCCGACGCAGACCCACGACCACACGGTCCAGCGCCAGACGTACTTGGAGGGCTCTTCCCTGAACTCGTCCATGCGCCCCATTTCACCACGTCAGCCGGGGTCGGCGCACATCCGGTCGCTGCAGCCGGGGCCCCTGGGGTCCCCCGTGCGCCCGGCGGAGGACGTTGATGTGTCCAGTTTCACGCACCCGTTTGTTACTGGCGGGTAGCATTTCGGCCGACGAGAGCGCTTAATGAGGAGGGCGGTCCGTTTCAGGGGTCGGAGTATCGACCGGCGGATGCCACCCTGCCCTGGAGGTGCGCGATGAACGACGTGACGCAGCAGCCCATCGCCGAGCGTGTCCGCACGGTGCTCGCCCGCGGCGCGGTCGGAACGATCGAGGCCGGGATCCTGCGCCGTCCACTGCGCTCGGCACGTGTGCGTGACGACGGCGTCGTGGTCCTCGTCGTCGACGTCAACGGCATGTCCCGCGCTGTCGGCGACGAGGCCCGCGTGGCCGCCGTGGGCGCCTCCGCGACCGTCGAGATCGTGGACTCCGTCTGTACCGGGCGCTGCCGTGGTGCCGCCCCGCGACCGTCGTTCGCGCTGGACGGCCGGCAGGTGGCACGTCCCGAGGGGTGCGACGACGACTGCTCCGTCATCCGTGGGGTCGTCACGATGTCGGGGATCGTCACCGCGTCGTCCGATGCGCGTCGCCGCCGTCTTGTGGCTGCGGACGGTGGCTCGATGAGCCCGGCCGGGGGCCTGGGTTCTATGCGCCTGAGCGAGCTGCAGCCGCTGGAGATCACGTACCTCGGCAGTGACGGCGTGGACATCGTCTCCCGCGCCGAGCTCGCCGCGGCGCCCGTCGACCCGATCGGCGTGGACGAGCAGGCCTGGCTCCGCCGGATCGGGGCGGACGCCGGATGGGCGGCGCGAGTGGCGCTGCGTGCCGGACGGCAGATCGCCGGCACGAACCCGCGGATCGTCGGCGTCGACGGCCGCGGCCTGGACCTCGACGTGGCCTCGGTCGGCGGCGGATTCCGCGAGGTCGTGCGAGTGCCGTTCTCGCAGGTCTGCCTCGATTCCGAGACGCTGCGCGCCGAGCTCGAACTCCTCGATTCCTGACCCTGTCGGACCGGTCCGCGCGGATAATTTTCTGCTGAGTTTCCGCCAAGTCCTTGCGTTGTAGGTGAGCCTTACCTAAGTTAATCGGCGCGGGTAGTCACGTCCCCGCCCCCGAACCGTTCCGGCGCCAATCCCTGAGGCGCCGGAACGGGCCGGGTACCGATTCCACGAGAGGGGTTCGACTCCATGCGATCACTGGTGGGGCCCGTCCCCGAACCCGCCGAGCGCGTCGGTTCCGCACTCCGCCGCTGCGGCCGGGCAACGCTGACCATCGGGTCCGGCACCCCGGCCGCCACCGTGACGCTGGCGCATCACGCCCCCGGGACGGCCGACCTCTGGCTCGTCATCCCGATGGCCGACTCCGCCGCGATCACCGCCGGGGGGCTGCGCGCCCGGCTCGAAGTCCTGGACGTGATCCTCGGAGGGGTCGCGGACGGGCGGTGTCGTCGTGTCGTCGTCGTCGAAGGCCGGGTCGAACTGCCCGGCGGCCACGCGCAGCGCCACGTGGCCACCCACATCGCCGTGGACCTCCCCGACCCCTCACTGCTGGGCGTCGGCGGCGACCTCGCGCTGGTGCGGCTCCGCGCCGACCGGATCGTCCTCACCGACCACGACGGCGTCACCGACATCGAGCCCGACGACCTCGCCACGTCCGGCCCCGACCCGTTCGCCGACCTCGAGGGGCACTGGCTCGACCACCTCAACGATCCGCGCTGCCGGATCGTCCCGCGGATCGCCATGCGCGTGTGTCGCTGCCTGCCCGCGCAGCGACCGCTGCTCGTCGGAATCGACCGCGCCGGCGTGGACCTCGAGTTCACCGACCGCGACGACAACACCCACCGGCAGCGGCTGCCGTTCGCCGAGGCGTGCACCGAGGTGGCCGAGTTGGGGACCCAGATCAGGTTGCTCGCCGGCGGGTCGCGGTACCCTCTGGATCGTGCTGCTCTCCGACCGTGACCTTCGTGCCGAGCTCGCCGACGGGCGGGTCGCGCTCGACCCGTTCGACCCGTCGCTGATCCAGCCCTCGAGCATCGACGTCCGGCTCGACCACCGGTTCCGCGTGTTCAACAACTCGCGCTACACCCACATCGACCCGGCGCAGCAGCAGGACGAGTTGACCGAACTGGTCGAGGTGTCAGACGGCGATCCCTTCGTCCTGCACCCAGGCGAGTTCGTCCTGGGTGCCACGCTCGAGCGGCTCGAACTGCCCGACGACCTGGCCGGACGTCTCGAGGGCAAGTCCTCGCTCGGGCGGCTCGGCCTGCTCACCCACTCCACGGCCGGGTTCATCGACCCCGGCTTCGGCGGGCACATCACGCTCGAACTGTCGAACGTGGCCAACCTGCCCATCACCCTGTGGCCCGGGATGAAGATCGGCCAGCTCTGCCTGTTCCGGCTGTCCAGCCCCGCCGAGAACCCGTACGGCAGTTCGGCGATGGGCTCCAAGTACCAGGGCCAGCGCGGGCCGACGGCGTCGAAGGCGTACCTCAACTTCCAGTGACAGCGCGCCGGGGCCGGTCCGGCGGTCCGCGCGCACGTCGGCAGGCCGGTGGGGGGCCGGTCGGGGCCGCCGAGAGTTCATCGGGCGTCGCCCGGCGCGTCATCCTGAGTCCTCCGACCGGTTGACCGGTGTCGATAGCATGACGACATGCGTATGACCGTCTTCGGAACCGGATACCTCGGCGCCACCCACGCCGCCTGCATGGCCGAACTCGGACACGAGGTGCTCGGGGTGGACGTGGACGCGGTCAAGGTCGACCGGCTGTGTCGGGGCGAGGTCCCGTTCTTCGAGCCGGGCCTGCCCGAGATCCTGTCCAGGCACGTCGAGTCGGGCCGGCTGCGCTTCACCACCGACTACGCGGAGGCCGCGGAGTTCGCGGACCTGCACTTCATCGGAGTGGGCACGCCCCAGCGCAAGGGCGACTTCGCGGCCGACATCACGCACGTAGAGGACGTGGTGGCGCGTCTGGCCCCGCTGGTGAGCCGGGACGCGGTGGTCGCGGGGAAGTCGACGGTGCCGGTCGGGACGGCGGCGCGGCTGCAGGAGATCGCCGACCGATCCGCGGCTGATGGGGTGCGCGTCGACGTGGTGTGGAATCCGGAGTTCCTGCGCGAAGGGTTCGCCGTCGAGGACACCCTGCGGCCGGGCCGCATCGTGGTGGGCCTGTCCGATCCGGAGTGCACGGCCAAGGCGCTGATCGACGAGGCGTACGCGCCGATCATGGAATCCGATCCGTGCCCGGTGATCGTCACGGACCTGGCCACCTCCGAGATGGTCAAGGTGAGCGCCAATGCGTTCCTGGCCACCAAGATCAGCTTCATCAACGCCGTGTCGGAGGTGTGCGAGGCCGCCGGCGCCGACGTGACCGTGCTGGCGGACGCGATCGGGATGGACCCGCGCATCGGGCGCAAGTTCCTCGGCGCCGGCCTGGGCTTCGGCGGCGGTTGCCTGCCCAAGGACATCCGGGCGTTCATGGCCCGTGCCGGTGAACTGGGCGCGGCGCAGGCGCTGACGTTCCTGCGTGAGGTCGACACGATCAACATGCGGCGACGCGACAAGATGGTCGACCTCGCGGCCGAGGTTTGCGGTGGGACGGTGATCGGCAAGACCGTGGCGGTGCTGGGCGCGGCGTTCAAGCCGAACTCCGACGACGTGCGGGACTCGCCGGCGCTCAACGTGGCCGGCATGCTCTCGCTCAAGGGCGCGCGGGCCGTGGTGTACGACCCGCAGGCGCTGGACAACGCCCGGGCCCTGTTCCCCACACTCGCCTACGCCGACTCGGCGCTGGAGGCGTGCGAGGGCGCCGACGTGGTGTTGGTCGCGACCGAGTGGGGCGAGTTCGTGGAGCTGGACCCGGCCGAGGTCGCGCGGGTCGCGCGCGGCCGGGTCCTGCTGGACGGCCGCAACTGCATGCCGGGCGAGCGGTGGCGGGAGGCGGGCTGGACCTACCGGGCCCTCGGGCGTGGTGTGTCCACACCTGCCGACGCCCGGGCGCTCGCCGGAGTGGTGGCGGCGGCTGTCGGAAGCGCGGCGATGGCCCGGGCCTGACCGGCTACTGCGTGCGCGGTCGCATTTGCCGGTCGCATTTGCCCGCTCGCGTGTGCGCGACGCCGTGCCCCCGAGCCGCGATGTCGCGGTTTGGTTGCACCACTGCGAAGTTTCGGACTGTTCCTCGCGGTGCTGCAATCAAGCCTCACCGTAGCGTCGACAAACGGCTGGGCCGGCGAACGGGGCAGGCCGGGCGGGTCCGACGCCCCGTCGAGAAGAGCATTCCGCACACATCGCCCGAGGCGGTCTCAGGGAGCCAGCGCAACACCGTTGATGAGTTCGTTCATCTTGAC
>NZ_JBSHCV010000031.1:0-16434 GCF_053615975.1 Dietzia sp. NPDC055877
TCACTGCGCCTGACTAGACGCCGATCCGAATCCCACCACCCAACGGGGCACTATCCCACTAAACTCCATTTCAAGACGATAACGGACGAGACGATACTAAATGGCACTCCCGCAAACCCTCTTCCAAGTAATCGCGGTCTTGCTGCTCGTGGTCCCGGGAATAGTGTTCACCGCCGTCAGGAGGTATCTGCGCGGGCCAGGTCCGGACGAGAAGGACTTCAGCGTGCGTTTAGTGCACGCAGTTGCGGCAAGCGTAATTTTTGATTGCGTCTACCTAATATTGGCTGGCCCCTGGCTCGTGTCACAGCTCGCTATGACGGGAGTCGCGAGTGAGCCTGCTTGGATTGAGAATCCGCGATCGGTTGGAGCGACTGTTTTAGGCTTGGCGATTGTAGTCCCCGCCGTCATTGCGGGCCTTTTCCACGTTAGGATTCGAAAAAAGCGACAGCCTTTTGGGTTAGCCGAACGTAGACATCCCACACCGACTGCATGGGACTATGCTGCGCCTGCTCAAGCAGGTTGCTTTGTTCGCGTTTTCACAGGCGATGGCAAATGGCTAGGAGGTTATATGCCAGAGGGGGAGGGATTCGTTTCCATGTACCCTGAACCACGGGATATATTTATTCCGAGACAGTGGAATATGTCTCCGACCGGGGAGTTCACCTCGGAGATCGAAGGAACATTGGGAATCTACGTCCCGTTGGTTGGGTCCGAAAGGGTTGAGTGGGTAAAGCCAAGCTCCGGTTCGGCCAACACGGCAGGGGGCTTCCGAAGGGTGCTGGAGCTCGTCACCTTCCCGTCGCTTGGCCGCTGCCGCCGCGCGGAGGTGGAGGGGTAGGTGCCGAGGGCTTCGGTTCCGGGCGGGACTGCGGCTGGGCGCCGTGTGTTCCACTTCGTGCATCCGATCGGGGCACAGCGCCGCCGGTGACAGACCTTGGGGGACGATTCCGCGAATCAGACATTTTCGTCCTCTCAGCCCTTGCTTGAGCGGGGATCTCGGCTCCGCGGGTAAGTATTGCGTTCGCCTATCTTCCCATCCTGCTTGTGCACAAGATGCTCTACGCCTCGTTCGATCGCCATCTCGCGTCCCTTCGCCTGAGCTTCAGCCTTGGTAGGTGCGCTGTTTGAAGCGCGCGAGTTGCCTTCGGCTTTGTTAACCCACTTCTCGCCCTGTTTGCTCGTATGTATATCGCCCTTGGCCATGCCTGCTCCTAAGCTCGGGGTGAACAGGAGCTTATTGTATCCCTGTGAGGGCGAAGCGTGCGGGCACTCGGCACGCCGACTTGCGATTGCCGAGCTTCTCGCATTCGAAAGTAGCGCTGAGAAGACAGCTCGTGCGGCGGCAAGAGGTGCTTAATCCATGCAGATGGGCGCCTCGCAACTTGCGCGATGAACCAGTGCTTGTCATAACGTCTGGCTATCGGCGTTCGATCTGTACGGGGGGTCGACAGACGTTCTGAGTTTGGGAGGGCCGGTTTAGCGGGTGAGGGCTTCTCCGGCGCCACGAAGGAATTGGCCTGACATCGCGACGGCGGGTCCTGAGCTGTCGGCGCCTTCGATGAATGCGCAGAATGCGATGTCGTGGACGATTCCCGCGAACCACCCGTGGGCTGGTCCGTTTCCGGTTTCGGCGGTGCCGGTTTTGCCGCCGAGGTCTTCGATGTCGGCCAGGCTGCTGGCGGAGCCGCTGGTGACGGTTTCGCGCATCATCGTCCGGAGTGCGGCGACGGTTTCTGCTGGGAGAGGGTCGGGTGTCTGGTCGGAGGTTGTGTGTTCGTCTTGGATGAGGGTCGGCAGGACCATTTGTCCGTTGTTGGCGAGTGAGGCTTCCATGACTGCGATGCCGAATGGGCTTGCCGTGACGGTGCCTTGTCCGATGGCCGCTTCGACGCGTGCTGCTCCGCCGGTGGTCACTGGTACTTGTCCGGTGACGGTGGTTAGTGCGGGCGCGTGGAAGTCGACACCGAACCCGAGTCGCGCGGCGGTGTCGCGCATCGCCTCGGGGCTGAGTTGGACCGCGAGTGCCCCTTGGGTGGTGTTGCACGATTGGGCGAATGCCGTGTGTAGCGGGACGGTGCCGAGATCGAACTCGTTGTCGTTGGGGATGGACCGTCCCTCGATGGTGGCCCGGGAGGGGCAGGCAAGGGGAGTGTCGACTGTGGCCAGGCCGGCGTCGAGGGCCGCTGCTGTCGTCACTGTCTTGAAGGTGGATCCGGGCGGGTAGAGGCCGGTCAACGAGATGGGTCCTTGGGCGTCGGCAGCGGGGTTTTGAGCGACGGCCAGGACCCCGCCAGTGGTCGGTTCGATTGCGACGATCGTTGCTGGGGCGTCTTGGGCGTCGACGGCGTTTTGCGCGGCTGCCTGGAGGGCGACGTCGATGGTGGTTCCGATGTTGCGCAGGCTCTCGGGTTCGCGTCCGCCGAGTTCGAAGGTGCCCGAAGGGTTGATGACTTGCAGAGCCCATCCAGCGCCAGCGGTGAGGCGCTCGTTCCAGTAGTCGGGCAGGCCGGCGAAGGCCGGGGAGTGAATCCTAGGGTCGGAGGTGACGAGTCGACCTTGTTCGGTGAGGCTGATCCCGGGGACAGTCTCCAGCATGCCCCGAATCGGCTCAATGTCTTCTTGGCGAAGCGAGACCACGGTGTAGTCGGTACCGGGTGCGGCGGCCATCCCGGTTCGGATCGTCTCCGCCGTGATAGATGGTTCGATTTCGTTCAGCAGGGATGCGACTTGCGCTGCCGAGGCGCGGGAATCGGGGGCCAGTGAGACCATTGTGACCGGGGCCCAGCCCATGATTCGGATGTCGTTTCGGTCGACGATGGGCGCGGTGTACTTCTTGGTGTCCGAGTAGCCAAGGTAGCCGCCGGTAGTCGCGCGAGAGTCGAGAATGGATGGTGACCACGCCACCGTGTCGCCGGGTGCGAACGTGACGAGTCCTGTGCTGGTGGCGGTGTCGCCGGAAGGTACCCGCCATTGCAGTTGGAGTTCGTGTCGCGTGGTGACCGAGTCGCCGATGTCGGGGACGCGGGCGGAGATCTGCGTGGTGCCAATCCCGTCGAAGGTGCGTTGCAGGTCAGTGGCCGCAATCTCCGGTGCAGAGGTGAACGCTGCGGCCGCGACGGCGTCCTTGCGCTGGAGGGCGTCAACGAACCCGTCGAGGTTCTCCTGACGCGGATCCGAGAACAACAGGCCGCAGGACGCCAAGGGGAGTGTGGCGGTCAGGATCACGGCGAGCGTCGAGCGGCGCAAACGGTGCATGCGATTAGGAAAGCCGTCGGGTTGCTGACCTGTCCAAGTGCCGCGTTCGCCGCCCGTGATTGGCGGACGTTATCGCTACAGCTGAGCGCCGGTTCGTATCTCGTTGACGAGGAGCCGCGCGATACGCCCGATGGAGGCGTCCACTATGGGCAGCGCCGCGTCGGCGCGGGCTGCCCGGGTTACAACGCACACGACGACCGGTGGCTCACCGTCTGGTTGGACGACAGCGGTCTCGGCGCGGATCCGGCCAATGGTGCCGGTTTTGCCGGCGACCGCTGTCGATGCCAAAGGGAACCCGCTTGCGATGCGGTGCGGCCAGATCTGCTGGCCTAGGACCTCCCGCATGAACGCGCACTGCTGGGGGTCGGAGGCGGTGTTCGTCCAGATTGCGCGCATCAGCTGGCATAGCGCTCGGGCAGTGCTGTGCGAGACGTACGCGGGGTCGTAGGCGTGGACCTGGTCGGTGGCGGGGTCGGTTGCCAGCAGGTGGGCAGCGTCCTGCCAGTCGCGTGCGCCGAGTTCGGAGATCGTCAGCTGTTGCTGGGCTCTCACACTTCCGCGGATCACCGTGGCCTCGAGGCTGAGGGCCAAGAGGGTCTCGTCGAGGGCGCCCGCGGGTAGGAGGCGTTGCACTGCTTCGGCGGCGGTGTTGTCTGAGACCGTAATCATCATGCGCACGAGATCGCGGATCGAGACCTCGACGTCGTCGGCGAAGAGGGCGAAGCCGGTCGGCCCCGGCGTGTGCTCATTGGGGGTGATGGTGACCCGTTGTGTCAGGTCCAGAGTGCCGGCGGCTGCCGCGCGGCAGGCCGCCACCATGAGGTGCAGCTTGTACATCGAGGCCACCACCACCGGAACGTCCTGGCCGATACCCAGACCGGTGCCGGGCCGGTCGATGAGCTCGGCGTAGCACCACCCGTCGCAACCGGCGAAGGCTAGCTCGGCACGGACTAGATCGAGCGTGGTCACGGGGTGGGGCCCCCAGTCACCGTGCGGCACACCCTGGCCAGCCCCCTGTCAACGAGGGACCTGATGTCGTGGCCGTCGGGGGTGCGTTGCCGGTCCGGGTGGACGAGGGCGCGAAAGCGGTGGTCGAAGCGGCCGGGCAGGTCCAGCAATTGCACGCCGTCGATCGTGGGGCTGAAGGCATCCACGACCGCGAACGCTGAACCGGCAGCGACCTGGGTCAGGACGTCCGAGCTGGTGGGGGCCTCCACCGGCCGTGGGTCGATGCCTGCCTCTTTGAGGAGGTCAATCAGCAGGTCCCAAGCCGCCGGTCCGGTGGCTCGTGGTGTCACGGCCAGATCCAAATGCCGAAGTTCTTGCCGGGGGATACGCGCCCGCGGATCGGAGATCATGCCCTCCGGTACGGCCAGTCGGCGTGGAAGTCGGTGCATCACCCCGCGCACGAGATCCCCGGCGGGGCTCGGATCTTCCAACACCGCCACATCGAGCTCGCCGTTCTCGACTCGCGCCACCAACTCGGGTCCTTGCCCGCGGGCCACAGTCACCGACTCGACCTGGGAGCGCATCGACGTCACGGCGGCGGCACTGAGATGAGCCGGGGTGGTGGCAGACGCGCCGACGGCGAACGTCAACCCTCGGCTAGCGAGTTCTCCAGCGGCTGCCTCGAAATGCGCGGCGTCGCGGACCAGAGTGCGGGCCAGCGGGAGCAGATGACGACCCGCAGAGGTGACTACCGCGCCGTCGCGTGTCCGGTCCAGCAATCGCACCCCGAGATGGCCCTCCAGGCGTTGCAGTCCCTGAGACACCGTCGGTTGGGTAGTGCCCAGTCGGTCGGCCGCCGCGCCGAAATGACGCTCTTCGGCGACCGCGAGAAAGAGCGCGCACAGGCGCGTGAGGTCAACACGCGACGAAGAACCAGAGCGAGACGACATGGGCACATTCTGCCCGACACGACCCCCCCGTCACGTGCCCCGATTGAGGACTCCTATCCACTACCGGGCACAGCGAGATTAGACTGCCGCCGCCCCCCGCGGGCACTGTGGCGACCGACAGCACCGCCCCCGACTCGGTGGCGACGCGTGGCCCGCTGACCGGAGGGGAGAGGGATGTCTCCGCTTATCACCGCGCGCGTACTGGCGATCGCCTCTGTCCTGGCCTGTTTGGCCGTGCTGACCACCGTCGCCGTACACAGTGCGGGTCTGTGCCAAGAGCCGGCCTGGCTGTTCGGCTGCAACGACACCCCCTTTGAGGGCCTGTGGCGAACGGCGCGTATTCGATATCGCGCCATCGGATGCGGGGCGCTGGTGCTCGGGGCACTGGCCTGGCTGGCTATTGGTGCAACCCTGCCGAGAAAGGCGCACCGGGCCGGCAACGCGCCCGGTGGATTCTTCGGATCTGGGGGCGCTTACGCGACGGCCACCGCCCTAGGCCCCATCACGGCGCTGGCCGCGGCCTCGCGCCAAACCTTCACCGGAGCGCTGGCAGCCGCGGCATGGTGCGCCGTCGTCGCCGCAGTCCTGATCTGGTGGTCCCTGAGCCTGAGCACAGGCAGGCAGCGCCACGCGTGGTTCGCAGCCGCCCTCGTGGTCGCCACCGTATTAATCACCGGAGCACTAGCAACTGCACTGCTGTGGCCATCCCTTTTCTTCGTGGGAGCCATAGTGGCTATCTTCGCGGGCAACATCGCCGGCGCCATGACGGTATACCTGTTCCTCTCCAGGTCCCACGCTGCTGCGATCAGTAGAGATGAGCAGGTAGAGACCGCCGCCGGCACGCCTCACCGGGCGCGCTGGTGCGCCGTGTTGGCAGCCGGCCTGCTCGCGATCGGCGTGGCTGCGGCTTACGCTGCCACACCCGTCCCGGCCCCACCGGCCGATGCTGTGGCCCGCACGGGCCCTGCCCCGGAGGCGATACCCGAGAACACGCCCAAGCCGCAGCCCCTCCCCGCGCCCGGGTCGCAAGAACAACCGGTACCGTCCCTGCCCACGGCCGGGCTCCCCCCATGCGGTCCCGCCACCATCACCGTCGCCCTCACCGGCTGGGAGTTTGCCAGCGGCGACTCGGCAGCCACGCTCGTAGCGCACAACGTCGGGCAAAGCGCGTGCGCGCTGCGCGGCCACCCGTCACTCCATATCACCCAAGGCGGACAGGATCTCAACATTCGTCACCGCTCACTTGAGGCGTACCGGCTTCCGGTTACGCCCCCAGCACATGGCCTCGGGCTCATGCCAGAAGAGCGGGCAGAAGCAACTGTGTTCTGGCGTGGCTACCGCGATGCGGCCGACCCCACGACCCCACAACGCGTCGAAGTTATCTTGTTCGACGGCGCCGACCCCATCCCAGCGCGGATCGAAACCGACGAGGGTAGCACCATCGGGCCCGCCCCGTTCGACGTAGTCGCGGCAGCCGAAATTGAAACAGGTCCATGGACTCCGGCCCAATGACACCCAGCATCGAGCAGGCCAGCCGTTCGACCATCCACTGGGATCCGACCTTGCAGTTCGACCCTGAACCTCCCCCAAGCCGCCGAGCAACTGCGGGCCAGCGTGGTGCCGCCCGGATTGCGTGGTCTCGCTACAGCACCACCACGAAAGCCACATCCTCCGTTAACAGAGTCACTGACAGGACTGGTTGAATTTGCGGTGGTCAATTCCCTCTTCCAAATTTGACGCAACTGCGATAACTGAGCGAGGTGCACCGACCGGAGTCCGGAGCGGGGACGTCTGTCTCGCAAAACTGTAGGTAGAAGAGACGGCAAGGCCGGTCGTGTCGTCCGTTTGGCGCCGACCGTGGACACGCCGACGGATGCTGCTATGTTCTCGTTCATGGGCAATTTGATTTGCGGGTTCGCTGCGGCGTACTCGCTTGCTGTTCGCGACCGCCGCGCCTGACGGCGCTCTTCGCTGAACGCTTTAGCGCGTCGTCCGTCCGAGAGACCTCATGCGTCTCGGAACGGCACCTTTGCGTACCCACTTTCTCGGTCTTTGACCTGCCTGTTCTCGAGGCGCTCCCGTTCAATTCTTGGAGCGCGATCATGCCCCGTTCAACCCATGGCGGCCGACACGAACTTGGCCAGAACTTTCTCGTTCATGGCCCCACCCTCGAAAAGATTGCCGCAATCGTCGCAGCTACGCAGGGGCCGATTCTTGAAATCGGTTCCGGCAGTGGCGCACTTACTCGGCACCTGGCACGCCTTCAGAGGCCGCTTACCGCGATCGACATCGACGAGCACCGGGTCGCTAAGCTGCGCCAGCGCATGCCCGGTGTGGCGGTCAAACAGGCCGACGTCCTCGCTTACCCGCTCACGACCCCGGTAATCGTTGGAAACGTTCCGTTCCACATCACGACGCCGATCCTGCGCCGGCTGCTCACCACCGGGACGTGGCAGCAGGCTGTGCTGCTCACCCAATGGGAAGTGGCTCGCAGACGTGCCGGCGTCGGGGGCTCCACATTGCTGACTGCTCAGACCGCACCCTGGTTCACTTTCGCCTTGCACGGACGCGTGCCATCCACGGCCTTCCATCCGAGGCCAGGCGTGGACGGCGGCATTATCCACATCATCCGCCGCCCCACTCCGTTGGTTCCCGTTGTGAAACGACAAGCGTACGAGCGGTTCGTGCGCGCGATATTCACCGGCCGCGGAGGAAGCCTTGAGCGCATCGTGCAGCAGGCCACACAAGCGCCGCGCAACCACATCCGAGACACGCTGAGGAAAGCAGAAATCAACTCGCGAGCCCTTCCACGTGATCTTCGCCCCGAGCAATGGGCAGCACTTTGGGGCGACCTGTGCCGATGACTTCAGTCCTCTGTCGCGAATGATCCTGCTCAACGCAACTCGCTGGCGCGACATATCTACGGGACGACCGGACTGGCTCGGAGCCTTCCGATCATGCCCCTCTAGCTGCGTCGTAATGGAGGATCGTCAAATGCGACACATGAGATTGGGGAGATTCACCGATGGATGGGATGACTGTAGTTGTTGCTGGCGTGGGGGCGGTGAGCGTCACGGCACCGCTCGCATGGATGGTGGCGAGGGAGTTGGCGGGTGACCTCAGTAGTCCCACGTTTAAAGAGCTGCGTCGAGTCCTCGGGGCCGTCGGCGTCGGGATCTTCCTGGTAATCGTGTCGATTGCGCGCCATCAAGTGTGGACAATCGCCGTTCCCTTGATGGTGGCCGCCATCGCCGGCATCTCGGTGGGGGCTGCGGTGGGATGGATGACGCAAGCTCCGGAGGACCGCGACCGGCGCTAGGTGTGATGTCCAGGGACGTTGTTGAGTCGGTCGAAGGGTACGCCGCCAATCGCAGAGTGGTGTCGGTGGTGGTTGTAGAAGTGGAGCCAGCCGGGCAGCGCCAGGCGTCGTTCGGCCTCTGAACCGTAAAACCTGGCATAGGCCCAGCCGTCCCCGAGCGTGCGGTGGAATCGCTCGATCTTCCCGTTCGTCTGCGGCCGGTAGGGGCGTGTCCGCTTGTGTCGGATGCCGAGCCGAGCGCAGAAGTCCCTCCATGCGTGGGATCTGTATGCCGACCCGTTGTCGGATAGGACTCGCTCGACGGTCACGCCTCGTTCGGCGAACCAGGCCACGGCGCGTTCGAGAACTCCCACCGCTGTGCTCGCCTGCTCATCCGACCAGATTTCTGCGTATGCGACGCGGGAGTGGTCATCGATGACTGTGTGAACGAACGCCGTCCCGGTGCGCGGCTTGTGATCTTTTCCTCGTGGTAATCCCGGAGTCGCGAGCTTGTTCCGTGCGCCTTGCTGCCGACCTACGTAACGATGTCCACCGCCGTCGGGGATGTTGCCGAACTTCGTGACATCGACATGAATCAACGATCCCGGATGAGGATGCTCATATCGCCGCAATGGCTCGCCAGTGACACGATCGATATGCGAGAGGCGGTTCACGCGGCAACGGACGAGGACCGCGTGAACAGTCGACGTCGAGAGACCAAGTCGCGCAGCGATCTGGGCTGGCCCCAGTCGAAGCCGCCAGCGCAGGTTGATGATCTTCTTCTTGACATGCTCGGGCGTCCTGCCTGGGATCCGGTGCGGCTTGCTGGAGCGATCCTGCATCCCAAACTCACCCTCTTCCCGGTAGCGGCCTGCCCATTTCCGGGCAGTGATCGGGGAGACCATGAACATCTTTGCGGCGATCGTGGCCGGATAGCCGTCTTCGACAATCAGCCGAGCTAACCGGAGACGGGCACGAGGAGTGAGAAGAGCGTTCGGATGGGTCATCAATTGGCCTCCGCCGCGGTCTTCGTAAGCGCGCGTCTGGTGAGAAGCATGATGACGAGAGCGATCGCTGTCAGCACCGAAGCGACCCAAACCGGCGCGAGCAGCCCCAGCCCGGTCGCGAGCCCGAGCGCACCAAGCACGGGCCCCGCTGCAGCTCCGATATTCAATGCTGCGGTTGCGTACGAACCGCCCATCGTTGGCGCACCCGATGCTGCATACAGCACACGCGTGATCAGAGTACTGCCGACGCCGAACGACAGGAATCCCTGAACGAGGACGAGGACGATAAGCGCAACGGGATGAGATGCGACCACTGCCAACACGATCCAGCCTGTCAGCAATAGCGGTCCGCCGACTGCGAGCACGAGGCCAGGTCGTTGATCTGATAGTCGTCCTGCGATCGTGACGCCAAGGAACGATCCGATGCCGAACATCACCAGCGCGACGGACACCCACGCTTCGGCCAAGCCCGCGGTCTCGGTCACGATGGGTGCCAGGAAGGTGAATGCCGCAAAGGTCCCTCCGTTGATCAGCGCTCCGAGTGCCATGGCCAGGATGAGCCGCGGCGTCGCCAACTGGCTGAGCTCGACACGGAGCCTTGGTGAGGTCGCGCTAGTCTCGCTCCGACCAACATTGTTCGTGACGCCACGAATGACTCCAACGGCCGCGGGAATACAGAGGATGGCGATCGCCCAGAACGTCGTTCGCCAGCCCAGCGCTGTGCCGAGCAGTGCCCCGGCGGGGACGCCCACGACGGTTGCGATCGTCGTGCCGGAGAGCAGGATCGACAGTGCACGCCCCTTCTGGTTCGCTGGCACGAGGGTAGTGGCCGTGCTCAGTGCTACGGCGAGGAATCCTGCGTTTGCGAGAGCGCTGAGCACCCGGGTGATGAGCAGGAGAGAGAACACTGGTGTCATCGCTCCGATGACGTGGCTTCCCGCGAACACGAGAAGGCAAACGATCAATGTGAGCCGCGGTGGCCAACGGCGAGCGAATGCCGCCATCACTGGCGCGCCGACGACCATACCGACTGCGAATGCGGAGGTCAGCAGGCCCGCAGTGCCGACCGAGACGTCAAGTTCGGTCGCGATCGCGGGGAGCAATCCCGCGAGCATGAATTCTGAAGTGCCCATGACGAAGACCGCCAGGGCAAGCATGTAAAGGGCAAAAGGCATCGAGTACTCCGAGGTGTGAGATCAAGAAATGGTTCTTCTTGTCACCACGGCCAGCGCCCCGGGTACGCCAGACATACGCCCACACAGATCGTGGGCGTCGTAACTAGTGGTTCAAGGGGCTGGCGGTGTGACCGACAACCCCTGACCTGTCTGATTCGGGACTCGACATGCCCCAAACTCTAACATGCCTTCAATGGCAAGCGGTCTGGACAGATACTTCTTGAATCGGCACGGTGTCATTACGGGCGGGGGCCAGAACAACGTCCCTGGACATCACAGCTAGGTGCTCGTAACGGGGCCCCAGCGAGGATCGCCTGGCAGAGATTGTGCGAGTGGATGAGCTGGGCAGTGCGAGCGCTTTACCTTCGCGATCAGCGTCTCTCAATGCCAAGGAAATGAGAGCCGCGAGGAGCGTCCAGGTATTGCGGTACTCGTGCGGTACTGCGATACTGGGTCAATGGAACTGGATCCGAATGAACTGGCCCACCGTCGCCGAGATGCACGACACCTCCTGGAGCACCTTCGATTCGTTGAGGAAAACTTCGTCGAGCCAGACCTTGTAAAGACCGCGCTGCTGGGCGGTCTCAGTCAGTCGGAAACGGCGAAGTTGCTGGGCATGAGCAAACGCACTGTCAATCAGCACGCCAGGCGGCCGTACGCGCAGTACGCCATCTTGCGGGACGAGCGCTCCGATGAACGCAGGAGCCTCGATCGGGCGTTCCTGGCGTATGTCTGGGGTTCGGATGCCGCTGCCCAGGCCGCAACCGAGCGGTCGATCCAGTACGACCGCGAGCGACTCGACGTCGAGCCTGCTTAACCCTTCGGTAGCACGGTCTTTCCAGCGTCTCAGGTCGGTCGGAGAAGGAGTCGAACGGGCGGCCGCAAATGTCCGACTAAGAGGCGATAGTGAGCCTCCAGCACCGACAGACGAAGGAGAGACCGTGACGCGCAGGCCGTACTTCATCTCTCTGGGAGAGATCGATGAGGGCGATCTACTCGATCTGGAGGGACATCAGTACCTAGTCATCGACCACAACCCCGACGATGACCTCATAACAATCCAAACCGATGAAGAAATCAGAGCTCACGGACTGGCCACGATTAGGAAGACCATCCTCGCTAGCCGCATCGAAGACGGAGAGATTGTCTCGCTCTCGCTGGCGCTAGAGGTGGGAGGGACGAGGCGGGTGTGCTCCAGTACAAGTGTGCGTCGAGAGCACGAAATCTGGGAAAGGCTGCGAATGAACCGCGAGGAACTGATCGCTGACATGCTGAACCGTTCTGGCCGGCAGGAGGAAGCGCTGTCACGGGCCGTCAAGCGGGCCCGAGAAGCGAAGGTCAACGGCGGCGAGCCTGACGCTGCGTGGGCGATGGGGGAGAAGCTCATGACGGCGCTGGTGTTCCAGAGTGAGCACCAGCTCGAGGCACTGGGCTACTCGGAAGCCGACGCGATTGATCGTCTTAGATACGACTTCGCAGTTTCAGCCGAGGAGTTCCCGAGCGTGCTCGAAGAGATCCGGTCGGAACTGTAAACAAGGAGGGCACCATGTGGGATCCGCAGACCGCAATCCAGGCCGTGGCGGTCGTCGCGGTGGCATCACTCCTGGTTCCACCGCTGGCACGCGGTCTCGGCGGCATCTGTGCCGTAATCGGGTTCTGTGGCGTAATGCAGTCGAGCTCCTGGGCGCCGACCGTGATGGCCTTGGGACTGGTGGCGTGGTTCGTCGGCCACTGGTCGTTCGCGGTCCGAAATGATGTGCATTACCGGTCGCGTCTGGCGCTACTGGTGATCGACAAGACGCCGCTGCGGTGGACGATTCCGCGCTACTGGCATTTGCGCCGCCAGCGACGCCTGGCGCCCGCCCGCTGACACTTCTCAACCCAACCGATACGACTATGGCCCCACCAATCGGTGGGGCCATAGTCGTAGGCGTTTGTGAGTGAGTCTAGAACAGTGGGGGCTCGGAGAGTGGTGCGGTGTTGCCGCAGGCGCGAGCGTAGGCGAGTGGGTCCCAGCCGCTCGCCACAGCGTCACGCACGGCGAGGGACCGGGCGTGGCGGTCGTGTCTCTCGGCGGCGCTGCGGATGATTCCGGTGCGTCCGCAAGCGACGGCATAGAGAAGGTTGGCGGATTGGGTTGAGGCGATCAGGTGGTCCGGGTCAACGCGCACACAGAGGGGTTCGTTGCAGCGGTGCTCACCGATCGTGTCGGCGTTCAGCTGGCCGGCGACCAAGAGGGCGAAGCGGTGCGCGTACTCGGTCCTGCTGACGCCGTCACGTCTCCAGGAGATGACTGGTAATCGGTAGGTATTCGGAGGTTGCGCTATATGCGCGACTAGCTCGGTCGAGCATGCGGGTCGCCGGCGCTCTCACCACCAGTAGGAGGGGTAGTCCTCCCGCCCGCGCACGGAGCGGACGAGTCCAAAGAGTACGAGCACGGCGGCCGCGAACCCAGCGCAGACTATGTATGAGAGACGCCCGTCGGTTGTCAACGTTCCGATCACAGCGGTGGCGGCCGCAGGAGAGTGGGATGTTCGTGTCAGAAGCATTGCGCCCAGGGCGAGGCCCCCGGCGAGGGCGGCAGCCCACAGTGAGTGACTGAGCAGCCCTATCGTGATTCCTACAGTTGCGGAGACCAGTTGACCGCCGATGACGTGCCGCGGCTGTGACAGGGGAAGCGTGGGCGCGCCGGCGATCAGCGCCATGCTTGCGGCCATTGGTGGAATGAGTAGAGCGTGGCCGGAGATCAGCCCTAAACCAACGAGGGCGGCCAAGGCTGCGCATGAGGTCACCGTGGCAGCCAGCAACGTGCGGGCGGCGGGCCGAGCCGGGGCGCTACTCGCCAGAGGTGGCCTCGTCTTGAGGGTCATACGGGCTCCTTCACGTTCTGGAGAACGATCGTTCTCACCTTGATTGGTACTGTAGAGAACGGTCGTTCTCGCTGCAACTTGGAAGGTTTGGTCGACTGCTATGACTGCTATGACTGCTCAGCTCGAGGCTGACCAACTGCTGGACGCGGCCGAAGAGCTCTTTTACGAGAGTGGGTATCAAGCTGTCGGCATGGATGCGCTGCGAGAGGCCTCAGGCCTGTCCCTCAAGCGCATCTACTCGTTGTTCAAGGGCAAAGACGCGATCGCGGTAGCGATGCTGGATCGCCGCGATGAACGATGGCACGCTTCGCTTGCTGAGCGCGTCGACCTGGAGGAAGGGGCGGAGAGTCGTGTTCTGGCGATATTTGATTGGCTCTCGGGGTGGCTTGCCGGCCCCGGTCATCGTGGGTGCGCCTGGATCAATGCGTACGGGGAACTCGGCGGCACATCTTTGGAGGTGGCGAACGCTGTGCGGCGCCACAAGGCGCGACTGCGGGCGTACGTAAATGAGCTGGCCTTAGAGGCTCATGTATCGGAGGCCGCTGCGGGAATCTTCCTACTGATCGAAGGATGCATGGTGACCGCTGGCATCGAGGGCCGTGTCGATGCCACCGCGCAAGCAAAGAGTGCAGCGCGCCAATTATTGCGAGGTTATTCCTGAAAGGCCACTACAGTCGCCAGTGCTGATCCGCGATGATGGTCTTCTAGATGCGAGATTCACTGAGGTCGTCTGATCCGAGGTCAGGACAGCTATAGATCGCCCGCTCACCACAGTGCCCACGGTTGCCCGGCAACCGCCGCTGCCCGGATGAGTTCTTCGATCACTTCTGGTGGCGCGTTCTGGCGGAGGGCCTCACTGACGGTGTCGGCGATGGCGCGGGAGAGACCGGCGGGCCCGCGGGTGTCGGCCAGGGGGCTGCTATGGCTGTGTCGTCGTGCGAGGTATTCGGTGCGGTTGTCGGTGGCGGTGCCTAGGCGTAGGTGGTGGGGGTTGGTGCAGCCGGCGTAGTCGCAGCGGTGGCAAAGGATGGGGTCGGTCAGGGCGCTCCAGCCGAGGCGGTCGATGATGCCGTGTTCGAGTTGGTAGGCGTACAGGTGCGCGGGGACGGTTCCGCGGCGGGAGAGTCCGGGCAGGCTGGCGGCGCGGAAGGAGCCGTGGCCGGTGGAGGAGATTGCGCCGATCCAGGGCCAGCACTGATCGGTGCTGCGGCGGTAGCGCTTGTTCTCGAACCGCTGCCGGGTCGCGGGGTCTGTGAGCCAGTCCCGCCACAACGCCGCAGGGGTGCGCGCGGGTCGCGGTTCGCCGAGCAGGGACAGCTGCTGGGTATCGGTTCCTGCGGGTCGAGGGAATAGAGCGGCGGTCATTGAGGGCCTCGAGGGGTGTCGGGGAGCTGTTACCGGGTGGGGTGAGGATAGGTGTCGACTCCGACATCAGTCGTGCTCCTCGAGGCGTGCGGCGAGGTAGACGCCCTGGTCGCGGGCCGCTAGAGCTGTCCAGCGCAGGGCGGCGGTGATAGACAGGCCGAGCAGGTCGGCAAGGACGGAGGCGGGCAGGTCGGAGGCCAGGGCCAGCAGGGCGCCGCCGCGGGCGGCGCGGGCATCGAGGCCGAGGTCGCGGCCCAGAAGCTGGGCCAGGCGGCTGGGGTGCAGGTGGGCTGCGTTGCGGCCGGGGAAGAGCCAGATCGGGACACCTGGTGGGCAGGGGTCGTCGATGGGTGCCGGTTGTGCTGCGAGGTCGATGATGAGGGTGGCCAGGGCTGGTGGCAGCAGGACTGGGTGGTCGCCAAATGTCAGGTAGGTGTCGTTGCCTGTGGTGGTGATGTCCTCGGCGCGTAGCGCGGCGATGCGGGTGAGGTTTTGTCCGAATAGCAGGACCACTGCGCCGGAGACTCGCACGCGCAGGTCAAGGGAAGCGTTGGTGAGGCACCGGCGCAGGAGCTGCCACCGGGTGTCTTCGTCGAGGATGTGCCCGGGAAGTCCTTCGGTGCCCAGCCACGGCACGTGGAGGTCTGTGGTGAGCCCGCGTCCAGAGGTCCAGGTCAGGAAGTCGCGGAGCCGGCGGCGGGTGGTGGCGCCTTGATCGATCCAGGAGTCGACGTCGTACTGGGTTGCCTGGGCGAGGTCGGTGCCGCGGTCCTGGAGCCAGTGCAGGAAGTCGGCGGCGCATCGGATGCGGGTTCGCGCGTATTTACCTGCGGAGGGGCTGTTACTGCGGGCGCGGCGCAGTCGGTGGGTGATGTGCCAGGTGGCGTAGGGCTGAAGTACGACGGCGATCGGTGGGGGTTGGTCAGCCAGCAGCGCGTCGATCCATAGGTTGAGTCCGTCGAGGATGTCTTCTCGTGGGGGCAGAACCTCCAGAGCTATCAGTAGTCGCCGAAGGTGGTGGGTGCGGGTGTTCTGAGGCTTGCGGTCCAGGCTTGCGTGGGTCAGGGGTTCATCCTCGGCGATGAGGTTGGTGAGCAGGATGAACCAACTGTGGCGGCTGGCGAGCAGTAATGCGGTGCGCTGCGGTGGGTAGGTCTTGAGTAGCAGGTCTCGGATGGAGTCGGTTTGAGCGCGTAGGTGCGGATGGGTGCACTGCAGAGCGTGGTTGACTTGGGCGGTGTTGCGGCAGTCGAGGCAGTCGGTGGCGGTGACCAGTAGGTCGATGGTTCCGCAGGAGCGGCAGTACCAGTTCCTGTGCTCGCCAGAGCACGGGCCGCAGAGCGGGTGTCCATGTGCGTCGAGTCCGGCCTGGGGGCGTTGGTGACCGCAGGAGGTGCAGGTGATGGGGTTCTCGCGCAGCTGGTGGCAGCAGGGGTCACACACTGGCCCGAGCGGCAGGGTGATGCGCACTGATCGGGTCAGACCGCACACGGTGCAGCGCTCTTTGGTTGTGGACCGTTCCCGTCTTGGTGGACACTCCGAGATGAGCGGTGAGTTCCCCCGAGA
>NZ_JBSHCV010000032.1:0-9819 GCF_053615975.1 Dietzia sp. NPDC055877
CACCTGTCAGCCGAACTCACCAACCCGAGTCGGGACAACCTCTCTGGACATCACAGCTAGCCGCTCTGGATCGGGTTGGACGGTTGCTGCCCTATCGACCGCCCTGCTATTGCACCGAGGTCAACGCCTCGTCGATGGGGCAGACATGATCGAACTGGGGCCAGCGAACCGCCTGTTGTCAGAGCGCGACTTATCGGCACTCTGGCCGATCGTCTTCCGATGTAGACCGCCAGAGAGGTCGGCTGAGGAGGCCATGGCGTTGCCGGCGGTTGGGGTGCTTGAGAACGGGGCCGGCGGGGCCGCTGCTGGAAAGTCAGAGGAATGGGTAGTTCGCACTTCGGAGCAGCGTGTAGGAGCATGCCTCTCCGTTTCGCTCGGCATATCCGACTCCTACCAGGGGGTCGGGGTACTGATAAAGGGTGAACGGTCGAACCACATGTAGATCGCTCGTCATGCCGTCGTAAGAACCCACGGCGCGGTAGGCGTCACCGATCCGGACCGCTGTAAGAGGGCCGGGTCCGCACACGACAGCGTCCTTGAATCCGGCGTTATCGTCGAGGATTTGCGGACTTTCCCAGGCCCTCTCGTGGCGCTGATCGAAGGTCATGAAAAGCGCTAGAGCCTTTGAGGCTCCCTCCTGCGCCAGTCGTGAGACCTCTGAGTCTCGCGTCAGTGTGACTGTCGAAGTTGGCCGGATCGACTCGGGAATCGTCGGGATGTGTTCCTCGAGGTGACGATTAAGTTGCTCGATCGTATCCACCTCGAGAGGGTTCGGTGCGTGCGCGACCGGTACGACTGGCGATGAGTCCTCCGACGACCCGAGAGATCCGAAGGGCTGAGCGGAAGCAGCGGCGGGAGCAGCGGGGAGGAAAAGCACGACAGCAAGCGATACTAATGTTTTTCTCATAACGGCATTAGATCAGGTAGCGACACCCGACCAGGCCGGGTTTCGAGGTTTCGTGTGCGTGGATGGTCAAACCGGCTGAGCAATCGGCATTGAGGATTGGCTTCTCCCCAGAATCTGTCGGCAAGGTGTCCGTGACTGTGCAGACGACAGTCGGGCAGTACCACCTCGCCATCACCCCGGTAAATGTCGACAGCTAGCCACCTAGAGCAGCTCGGCGGTAGGCGCCGACGTGTTGACCAGCGTTCTTGACGAAATCGACATTATCGGCGAAGCGGGACAGTGGCTGGTCGGACCCTGGCATCACCGGCGGGGCGTCCGTTCGTCTGATTGGGCGAGCCGACTCCGCCTTGTCTATTTGCCAACGGTGTTCGCACCCAGCCACAGTCGCAGCATCTCGTCTCCGACTTCCTTCTGCTGCCGCTTGGTGAGTCCGAGATCCGTCAGTCGCTGCTTGACCGAACTTATCAGTTCGGTATCTGCGGTCCATGGAAGATTCTGCGTCTTTGGGGGATTATTGCGCGTAGGCTTTGCGAGCAGATCATCGCGCGGAAACATCGTCCGCAGCCCCATCATTCTTTCGGTGGTCATCCCCACTAAACCGTCTTCTGTAGCCCAGGAGAGAATCGTGTTTCTCGCACTTTCTTTAACTCGAGATTTGTTGTGAATTACGTCATTTCGGATCTTGTTAAGATCGCCCATGAACCCACTCTTGATATCGTTCTTCAACAGTTCTTCGTCGAGACGACGCGAGTGTGCCGCAGCCAATCGAGGCCGGTACCACTCATCCCAGATCGCGTGAATGTACGCGAACCACTGCCCGTACGTCATGATCTGGATCGGAGGGAAGCGCTCGTAGGACACGAACCCTCGCGTGGCGCTGAACGTACTCACGCCGCTGTCCATCGCCTTGTCCAAGTCGGCAACATGCACACGCCCGGGTCCTGTCTCCCTGGCGAAGGAATATTCGCCCACGTCGAAGTGCTCCCCGTCGGCCTCCTTGCGATTCGCGAGCTTATTAGCGAGGGTGTGGTGGGCCGACAAGGTCGTTGCCAGCGTTGCCAAGTAGCGCGTCTCGAACTCCTCGACGACCTGTTCAACTTCTTCTTCGTCCTGCATGGCGTCGATTGCTCCGATGGCACTTCTGCACTGTGCGGCGATTACTTCAAGTTGCTCCGCCAACAGTTTGGGCGTCGAGAACGGCCCGCCGAGAAAAATGACGGCTGCCTCGAGGGCAGGATCGACGATCTCCCTAAGGTCTGCACTGTAGATTGCTCTTCTCTCACGCTCCTGCAGAAGATGATGGAAGACTCCCTCCCGCAGGCCCTCCTTCATCGATCGCTCGGCAACTCCCTTGGAACGGGGAGCAGCTTGAAAGTTGTCCTTCGCAACCTCGATGAAGAACAACAATTGCTTGAAGTTGTGCCGCCAGAGCTCTGACTCATCACTCACCGCGCACCACCAGTACCGACGTGCATCGGCGCGTATCCACATCGTCTCCTTGTCCTAGCTGCGGCGAAGTCAGCATCGTCCTGACCCCGGCGAGGCGCTGCCGAGTCCAGTGGCCTCTTAGCTTCGCTGTTTCTCAAACAGCGCTTTGGCTTTGGCGCTGCGCTGCATAATTGGGTGGGAGGAATCGACGACGACACCATTTCGGTGTGCAGTGTCGAGCCACCGTTGGAGGATGGCAACTTCGCTCGCGTGGTCTTTCTGTTTGCGGTAGACGATTGCTGCCTGCTCGGTCCATCCGGGAGCGGGGCATCCGCGTGAGCAGTTCTCAGGCCGTTCCACGACGTCGACGACCTCAAGGAGAAGTTCGAGGGCTTCGTCGAGGCGGTTATCGCGTTTGAGTTGTTTGATCGGCTCGCTCCACGCACTGAAGTGGCGGCCACGGACCTGCTGTCGGGGATCGTGGCGGTGTTGCGGAGCGATCTGACTGTCGTCAGCCAAGGCGTAGGCGTCGACAGTGGGCGGGGCGGTTAGGTCAGGCAACGCCACTGAGCGGTCCCCGGCCAGCAGGAGTTCCATCTGGTGCTGGTCGATGATTGAAAGGGGCTGGCCAGCGGTTTGGAGGCGGCACGCTTCGCTGTACTTCTCCGTTGACGGTGGGTGACTGGTCTCGTCAGGCCAGTATCCGGCGATGAGAACGGACGTGCGCCGGGTGACGGTCTTGTTCACTCGGGCACCGCACTGAGCCAGACGTGCCCATGCTTCGTCGCGACTGAATCCAGCTAAGTTCCCGGTGAGAACCACGGTGTGCCCGTGGAGGGGATGGGTGGGGTCGGCGTTCGGGTCCGAGGCTGGCGGGGTAGCGCTGGAGCGAATCGACACCCACGCCGGGACGCCTTTGCGAGTCGTGTTGCGGGGAGCTTCCACGGTGTCCACGGTGGCGCGGCCGAGAGTGATTCCTGCTGCGGTGAGGTAGGTGTCGAGGGTGGCGGTACCGCGTCGGCGCATTAGTTCGAGTGCGATTCCGGCGGCGGCAGCAGCATCGGCTGAGGCGTCATGGTGGTGGCGCAGGGGCACGCCGAGTGCGCGGGCCACGGTGGGGAGCTTGTGATTGGGCAGCTCAGGCAGGTCTTTTCGGGACCACTGCAGTGTGCAGCCGTACTGCAGGGGCCGCCACGTCACTGATTCGGCAACGGATGCCTCGCGTAGAGCGCCGATATCGAAAGCAGCGTTATGGGCGACTAGCGGTAGATCACCGATGAGGTCGAGCATGTCGCCGAGTCGATCGCGGAAGGTCGGCTGTTGTGCCACATCGCGTGGGGTGATCCCGTGTATTCCGATGTTTCCGGCGTCGAAGCGTTCAAGTCCGGCCGGTGGACGGCATAGCCATGAATGGGTAGCAGTGACTTGGCCTGCGGTTATGGCGGTCAGCCCGATAGCGCAGATGCTCCCTCGGGCACCGTTGGCGGTTTCGACGTCGAAGCCGACAAAGCTCGGGCCGGTGGACATTGCCACTTCAGCGTGGAGCGTTGGCTCCAGCCGGGGAGTGGGGCCATCTTGTGGGCCGCGTCTCGGTGCGAACGATCGCACGGAAGGTGTGGCCACGGAGAGCGCCACAGGGGTAATAGTCGAACTAGAGGTGTTCACTGGTGGCCGGTGGGTGTGGTTGACCTCGACAACATGGTGCAGAAATTGCAGCAGACTGTCCATCTGGTCTCGCTGGTTGCGCTTGAACATCACGGTGTGGGGGTCACTTGGCGCTGCGGCGCGGCCGAGCGCTGCTCGGGGCGCACCCACGCATAGCTGAACCCACCCGTTGGTCAGCATCGACGGCTGTTTGACGTGCAGTCCAATGACTTCGCGTAGCGGGATGTCGATGCGAGTGCCGGCAGCTTTGGCGATGAGCCAATCTCGCTCGACGACCAGGTAGTGAGGCGTGATGGACACGACTGCGCCGTACCCCTGCAGTTGCGACAATTCGACCTCCTGAAGGTGATGAACCGGAGGCTATATCGCCGCTCTGACACGGGGAGGTGGCTTGAGCACATCCCCGTGGTCGCCACTTCCGTCAAGCAGGTGCCGAACGTTCGTGCCCGGAGTGCGCAGGTGGGGTACTCGCTGCGGTGGTTGAGCAAGCCTTCTCGCCGCCCGGTCCCGCGTTACGCGAGGTGGCGGCTCCAGAATTCATCGCTTGCCCAAGCTACGGGGATGCCTGCGCCGGCGAGATTCATTGCAGGGCGCGTTCTCAGTAGCTCGTGGAGGCGCTGGGCCCAGCTGCTGTGGGGCGATACGGAGTCAAGGACGGACTGCAGCGACACCAGCACCGGGTAGAGGCGCTTCCGGGATCGTGCCGGTAGAGCGTCCGAGTCTTTCAACCACGAGATCTTCGAAGAGGTCGGGATGGCTGGGTAAACGCCCAGGCCGACGTTCCATAGTCTCCCGTGATGTGCGCAGATGTTGCGCACACGAACGTAGGTCAACATCCAGGACTCCAATACCGTCGCGGTCAGCCCGATGCTCTTGGCGATCGCCGTGCGGTCGGCGCGTTGCGCGAGATTGCGGTAAGCGCCACTTAGTTGGCCGATGGTGAGTGTCTCCACCATGAGCCAAGACGGCGGGAGCTCGGGCGAACCGTAGGTCGTCAGGTAATGCTCTAGAGCTGAGCGGTGGACCAGCGAATCTTCTCCTGCGTCGGGTGACCCGCGCAGTCGCTCGTCGCAGGTAGACCGAACGATTTGCAAGAGGCCGGCGTGCCGGCCCGGATGGCGGAAGTGTGCCGCATCCATGTACCAGTGCGGATCGTTGTAGGTGTTCGCCATGTGGTCGGTGAGTGCCGCGCGGACGGCTACCTCGACCCGTTCAAGGGCATCCATGACCAGCAATCGCAGCGTCCGGTCGAAGACGTAGAGGTCGAGTACATCGTCGAAAGTTGTGCCCTCGCGGAACAGGTGATCGGGCTCGCCTTGTTGGAAGGGGATCGTATAGGGCGAGAGTCGGTAGTAGCCGATGTGACGAAGGTACCGTTCGGACCTCCCCGGATCGGGGATGTCTAAGCCGCGGTTGGAGAGGCGATCAACGAGCTCGTCGAGGGGCAGCGGCGGCTTGCCGTAGGTAAGTGAGCCTCGGGGCCGGGATGGTCGAGGCATCGATAGCTCCTCCTCTGACCCATGACAAAGAAAATCCCCCAAGTGCGCTTCTGAGAGAGGCGTGGGGGATGTGGTAACACCACCGTAGCACCCGGTCCTACTACCGTCATGGGGCACGGCTGCAGTAAGTCGACTTTGTCGCGAAGGGCGGACCGGCACATGTGCCGATGGGGTACACCCATGCGGGACGGTCGGGGGACCGCCATTCGTGCTGTGGAGCTGACCTCTCAGTGGCGGTCTTCAGTGTAAATCTCAACTTCATTTGGCGGTCTTCTCGCAACTTCCGTTGGCGGTGACGTCCGGAGGAACGGGGCCTCCTTACTGAGGTAACCGGCCATTCAAGAGCGATAGCAATGCTCCGCGTCTACCGTTCCCCTCGACCGCGAGTGGGCCGCGCCGTAGAGATAATCTCGACAGCCCACTGGGGCGGGGCACTGCCACGATAGGTTGATCGCGATGGACACGACCGTAGTTGCCGAGGCCGGACTGAGCGAATGTGTCCGAGAAAAGGCCTGCGATCCGAACTTCGGCCAGGTGTTTGCCATGCTCGGCGCCGCGTGGCTGCTCGTGGCAGTGTGGCTTGGCGTCAGCTTCTATGCAACGGTCGACATTCTCACTTCCAAGGTCGGCCTCGTGCACACCGTGTTGTGGCTTCTCATCGTGTGGATGCTGCCGATACTCGGAGCGATCGCCTGGATCAGGTATGCCGCTGTTACTGCTCGCGGCACCCAGCGCCATCCATCATGACTCCTGCACTTCCACCACCGACGTCGAACCCGCCCCACGACGGAGAGTGACACCACCCGATGCAGGACCCCGAGGTGTGACTATCAGCTACGTTTGGCGGTGTCAGGTGATGCCGACGACAAGGGTGGACCGGGCGGCTTCGACGACGTCGTCGGTGATGGTGTTGAGCTCGTTGATCTGCATGATGCGCTCCATCTGCGTGAACAGTCTGTCGATGAGGCGGAAGTTGCCGCGGGTGATCCGCGCGATCGCGGCGAGGGCTTGGGCGTCGGTGAAGTCGTCGGGGTCGAGGGGGTGGCCGTACTTGGGCCAGCGACGTTCGATCACGAAGCGCAGCTCTTCCTTGCTCAGTGGCCGGTATTCGTGGGCGAACCCGACGCGGCTGTAGAGCTGCGGGTAGCGGCTGAATCTCTTCTCTATCCCGGGCATGCCGATGAGGATGATGGCGACGTTGTCGCGGTCGTAGTGGTCTCGCACCATTTCCAGGGCAGTGGCATTGAGGCGGTCGGATTCGTCGATGATGATCAGTTCGACGTGCCTTCCCAGGGTCTTGGGTCGTGTCTGTAGTTCGCCGGTGTTGATCAGATGCTCGTTGACGCACGCAGATACCTGGACAGTCAGGCCGGTGAGGTCGTCTCTGACCTGACGTGGAGTGCTCAGGACCGCGGGGGTATAGAAGATTGTCCGTTTCCTGGCCAGGGCGGCATAGATCGGGAAATCGGAGTCGACGCGTGGGCCCCATTCCTCGAGGAGTCGCTCGGCTTTGTGCCAGTTCGCATACCGTCTGGCAGACAGTGTCTTGCCGATCCCGGCTTGGCCGTAGCAGATGCCAATGGTGTGTTGCCGGCGTACGGCGTCGGCGAACTCGACGAATCTGCGGTGCTGTTTGGTGGCGATAAACCGTTGCGGAGACATCAGTCATCCTCCAGGTAGGTGCGAAGCTTCGTCTTCCTCTGGGCTGGTGGGGGCGGTGCCGGCGGGCCCGGAAACGAGGGGTCTTGGTGGCCGGCGACGACGGCAATGCGTTCGGTGATCTGGCCACGTAGCTCGCGTCGGCGGGCTGCGCGTGCGTGCTGAATGTCTTTGAGGCTGACTGTGGCCGATGCGTGATCGGGGTCCACGGCTTTACAGATGTACTGGTTCTTGTGGAAGACCTGGATTTCGGAGATGTCGCGGGGGTCGTAACGGATCACGACCTGTTCTTTGACGTAGGCGGCCAGCAGCGGCGAGACGTACCGCAGACCTTGGAAGCGCACTCCGTCGCGGTGGACGATGCGCGTTTTGGCCACGGTCAGCAGCAGCAGGTTGAGATCATCGACGGTCTCGGGCAGGCGAGGTAGCCACCCGTCACCGATCCAGGCCCGGTAGGGGCTGTCGCCAGTCTCCGGGTGGGTTCGGTGGTGATACCTATCGCTGATGAACTCGCCGACGGCGGTGTCGAGCGCGGGCAGCGTCAGTACCGGCTCGGGGTGCCGCTGACCGCGGGTGAGATAGCCCGGCAGATCAGCAAGGAGCTCGGTGTTGAGTGTGCCGAAGATCCGCTCGACCTTGCCGCGGCCCTGTGGTCTGGCGATGGTCGAGTAGATGATCTGAAAGTGCAGTTCCTTGGCGGTCTGGGCGAGATGGTGACTGGTGAAGTCGGTTCCGTGATCGACGTAGAGCACATCGGGCAGGCCACACATCGGCCAGTTCGGATCGTTCTTCGGCCAGATCGCGTGCCGCAACGCCAGCGCGGTGTTCATCGCCGAGGGGGCACCGAGAAAGACCATGTAGCCGCACACCGCCCGGGAGTAGTCGTCGAGGATGACGGTCAACCACGGCCGGGCGGATCGCCCGTTGGCGTCGAGGATGAGGATGTCGAGTTCGGTGTGGTCGGCCTGCCAGGTCGCATTGGCCCGCTCAGCTCGATGGCGCCACACCAACTCGTAGCTGTCCCGGTAGGCCGCCGCGCCATGGTGGGCCAAGGTCACCATCCCCGGATCCAGACCGGCCACGATGGACTGCACGGTGCTCGCGGAGACCATCGGCCATCCCCGCCGAGCGGAGGTCGTGGCGGCTTTGCGAAAGATCGCCGCGGTGGACGGCCGAGGCGTGCTCAACGCCAGGCCTTCGATGTAGGCCACAAGTTCTGGGTGGGTACGCCGCCCACGCTTGGGTGGCGTTGCTGGAGCCAGTGCGGCGATCCCGCCCTTTCTATAGGCGGCGAGCCAGCGTTGAAGAGTGCGTTCCCCGACCTTTTCTGCTGCGGCCAACTGGGTCAGCGGGACCCCGCTCTCCACGTGTTGGCGTAGGACCTGCCATCGGGCCGCGGCAGTCTTCGCGCCAGTGGGGGCGCTGATCGAACCTTGAGGTTCCTCGCCCCCGCTCATGGTTACGCCGTCGTCGACTTCTGTCGGCGCCGAGCTGGGGGCTTGTCGGCCCCGCGTTGCAGGGCCCGGTACACGGTGGTGCGGCTGACCCCCAGGACCTCGCCGATCTGGGCGACGGTCATGTCTTGTTGCTCGTAGAGCTTGCGGGCGGTGCGCAGTTTGTCCCCGGCGAGCAGTGGTGGACGCCCACCCACACGACCACGGGCCCGGGCGGCTTCCAGGCCGGCGTGGGTGCGTTCGGAGATGAGGTCTCGTTCGAACTCTGCCAGCGAGGCGAAGATGTGAAACACCAGCCGTCCGCCCGAGGATCCGGTGTCGATGTTCTCTTGCAGGGAGCGAAACTCGATTCCGCGCTCTTGCAACTCGGTCAGCTGATCGATCAGATGCCGAATCGATCGGCCCAGCCGATCCAGGCGCCAGACCACGAGCGTGTCGCCCGGGCGAAGTTGATCGAGGAGCTTTCCCAACTCCGGGCGCGAGGCCAATGCCCCGGAGGCGGTGTCGGTGAAGACCTTGTAGCAGCCGGCAGCCTCAAGGGCATCGTGCTGCAATCGTGCGTCTTGATCGCCCGTCGACACCCGCGCGTACCCGAAAGCGTCTCCCATGCCACTAAATGTAGCAATACCCATCGGCGATGGGTAGATCAGAAACATAGAATTCGGGCCTGAGTTTTGCTACAAACTGGGCTTCTGCCCACCTCGACATATCCGAAATCGGCGAACTCGAACGCACTTGTAACAAAAACGATCGTTATCGGTCGGCGCTCGTCGGCGGCAGAGCTGCATCGAGCACCTGCCCGATGCGGGTGCGCTCCTCGGTGTCGGCATCCGGGCCGTCCACGTCGTGACTCACTGGGGATCGTCGTACCAGCGCACGACGCCGTTGGCTGCGTGCGCTTCGCGCAGCGCGGCCGAGGCGGCATCGAACGCTGCGGCGGCACGGTGCAGCTCTGCCGCCGTGGTGACGGTGCCAGTTGCGCCGTCGCCGCGCCCGTCCTCGCCGTTGTAGTGCGTCCCGTCGACGACGCGCTCATGCCAGGCCGCGAGCTGGCCGAGCATGGGTACGTCGACGCCGACATACCTCCCGAACTGCGCACCGGCCGTACGCCTCAGTACAGCGTGCAGCGCCGTCGCGTCATCGAGGACGCGGGGGCTCTGTTGCAAAAATCGTGAAGCTTGAGCATGCTTGGCGGAGATTGGACGGA
>NZ_JBSHCV010000033.1:0-8100 GCF_053615975.1 Dietzia sp. NPDC055877
GTGGCTCGCTCTGCCCCCGGTGATGTTCGCTGACCTTCCCGAGGGTGGCGGCGGCTGCCAGGGGCCACCGTTGAACATGCCCGCCCCGCTCGGTGGCAAGACCTACTATCCGCTGAACGCCTGCTCGGAACCCATGTCCAAATATGCGAACATGTCCCGCTCGCTGATCACTGTGGTGGTGGTGTTCTACGGCATGTTCTCTATCGTCAACTCGCTGACTACCGCGCTGACGGGGTACCGGATGTTTGAGCGTGAAGAAGCCGCCTCTCTCGGATTGAACGCCCGCTCATGATCGTTGTCGCGCTTATCACCTTCGCGTTGTTCGTCCTGGGCGTGGTGTTCACCGCTCTGCCGATCCCCGGTGTCCCCGGCTGGCTGTACTCGGCGCAATCACCGATCCAAACCGTGTTCGGTGCCGTCGATTCCATGTCCGTGTGGTTTCCCGGCGTCACCGTCATCACCGTGATCGGTGCCGTGTTCGTCGCTCGCATGGCGGGCCTGACAATCAAACTTGCCCGCATGGCGCTGTCGCTGTTCACCGGCGGCGGCGGCCACGCTGGCGGATAGGAAACCCTCGATGCTCTCTCGTGGTGACCGACTCAAACTGTTCGGCATGGTCCTGGGCGTGGCCCTGGTCCTCGTTGTCGCCTGGTCGCTGGCCTCGCCCCTGCTCGTGGGCTGGCCGCTGGCGCTGTATGTCTGCTGGCGGGCCTACCCCGCCATTCGCGCCGATATAGACCGTCTGCGCCAACGTCACTTCCCTGCCCGTGAATGGAGGATCTAACTCGTGTCTCGTCTGCAAAAACTCGTCGCCCCCGATGCTCAGTTCGAGCGGGGCCGCGCTCGTCGCCGCGCGATCCCGATCATCTGCTACGTGGGCCGTAACGGCTCGGGTAAGTCCTTGACGGCGGTGGCCGATACCCTTCCCACCCTGGAGGAGGGCAGGCCGGTGCTGTCCACGGTTCGGCTCCTGGACTACGAGAACCCCCGCCCCTGCGACGGCTGGGAGTACGGCAACCAGAACGTCTACGGCACCCTTCCCACCGAGTGCCCGATCACCCACCCGATTACCGGCCTGCATATTCCCGATCACAACCAGTCGCACCCGCTCTACATCCGGTTCACCGACTGGGATCAGTTCATGCGGTTCGAGGCCGGAGACATCATCATGGACGAGATCACCGGTGTGGCTGACTCGTCCGACCACGCCGGGATGCCTGTGCAGGTCCGCAACAAGTTCCCGCAGCTCCGCCGCGCCGATGTGGCGATCCGCATTACCGGCCTGTCCTGGTCCCGGCTCAACAAGCGTCTGCGGGAGGCGTGCCTTGGGGTGGTGCGCTGTCGTGGCGCGTTCCCGGTCCCTGCCAACTCGGAGTTCGGCAAAGATCGCATCTTCCGCCCGAAGCGCATGACGATTCAAGGTCTGTACTCGACCGATGATCTTCCGACCGATGACATCACCAAGAACGCTTTCGATGAGGCGGAGTGTCTGAACCGGTCCCGGCTCTGGATTCCGACTTCTGCCGCTGCTTACGCCTATGACACGTTCGCCCCGGTCGATATGGTCGGTCACGCGGACATGTCCGGTGCCTGCATGGTGTGCGGTGGCACTCGCCCCAGGCCCAAGTGCTCGTGCCCGTCCCACTCCCCCGAGTCGGACGCACCGACGACCGGGACGGGGGGAGCGGGAAGCGGAGCGGACGCGTACCCCGTCCTGGACGGCGGTAGTCCCCTCGGGTTGGTGGCCGGGGATGAGATATTGTGTCGGAGCGAGATACACAACACGTCATGTGGCTGCGACACGCCCGCCGATACAGTTTCTTTCCGCGCCGTAAACGAGTACGTTTAGAACATGGCCGGTATCGGTGACCCTCTCGACCTCGACACTCTGCGCTCTCATTTCGACTGGCTGACTCACGCCCACGAAGCAGACGAACACGTCGACGTTTTCATCAACCTTGGCCGACTGCGCCACGCCCTGGACCAGTACGAACACGCCTACGTGCTGCACCTGCGCGACTGCGGCCACACCTGGCCGGACATCGGCAACATCACCGGCTCGTCGTACCAAGCAGCCTTCAACAAGCACAAGCGGCTAGAACGCCGACTCCAGAAATAGCGAAACGCCCCCGTTTCCGGCGGGGGCGTCTCAGGAACCGTGTCTCGCTCTCCCCGGTCAAAGGAAAGGTAAGGGGTTCGCCCAACATGATAGATCAAACTTTCCCCACCGCAAGCCTCAAGGGCACGCGCGGGGCATCCGCGACCCCGCGGCGGGCCAGCGAGCGCAGCGAAGCAGGCCCCGCCGCGGGGTCGCCTTGGTACATCGCGAACTACGTAACCCCCCCTGAGCACGCCGACCGGATCATCTGGCGCTCGGAGCGGTTCCAGCGTCGCCGGGTGTCCTCGGCGCTGGTCATCGGCCAGGACCGCGACCGGGCCGGGGCTGTCGATGGTGACTGGGTGCGTCCTCGCCGTGTCGCGCGGTGCTCGTGGCGCGTCGGCACCGACGTCGGCGTGCATGTCGGCCCGTCCGGTGCTCACTTCTCCGGCATCGAGCGGTGTGGTTCGGTCTGGTCCTGCCCGGTTTGCTCGGCGGTCATCCGCGCCGACCGCGCGAAGGAGATTGAAACCGGCGTTGTTGCGCACCTGGAGAACGGCGGCGGTGCCCTGTTCCTGACCGGCACGATCCGACACACGCGCGATGATTCGTTGCATGTCGGCCTGGAGGCGATTCTGTCCGGCTGGCGGAAGGTCATCAACGGCACCCCGTGGAAACGATGGGCGAAGCGTATCGGCCTGGTCGGCATCATCCGCACCGTTGAAATCACCCGCTCACACCGCAACGGCTGGCACCCCCACCTTCACGCATTGGCCCTGCTGGAGGCACCTATCTCCGATGAAATGCGGGCCGCGTTCCAGTCGTGGGTGCTGGAGCGTTGGCGCACGATGGTGACCAAACTCGGCGCACGCCTGCCCTCGGTCGAACGCGGATTCACCGTCCGCAACGTTGGCAAGGATGGGCGCGTCCTGGCGCAGTATCTGACCAAGGTGCAGGAGGAAAAGCGGGTGCAACTCGGCGCGGAAATCGCCCGTGCTGACCTCAAGTCAGGCCGCTCCGGGTCGCGTCTGCCGTTCCAACTGCTCGACACTGCCGGTCACAACGACGACGACAAGGCGTTGTGGCTCGAATACGTCGACGCCACTGCCGGTCGGCGCTGTTTCACCTGGTCTAAGGGTCTGCGGACGATCCTTGGTGAGGGTGCCGACCGCGCCAACGACGACGAAATGCCCGAAGCGGAAAAGGCCCCGCTCCTGGGCGTGATCGACGCCGAAACCTATGACATGCTGCGCAAAACCCCGCAGATCACCGAACTGATGGACCAACTCGAAGCCGCTGCCGCTGGTGGTGAAGCCGGGTACCTGCTCGCCCTGGTCACCCCGAAGCGAGACACCGCGTACGCCCCGCTGGAGCACTCACCCGAACGCCCGCTGCCTGAGGTCGCGCCACGTCATCCGGTGCTCGGGCCGGTGCTGATCGGCTCGCGTGACCTGCTCGACCTCGACAAGCACCGTGAACGCGCCGCCGCTGAGGTCGTCGCCCCGGTCGTCGCGCTCGACCAGTTCGACTGGGACGGGTTCGAGGCGGCACAACGGCGGGAACTGGCCGCGATTCACGAAAAGATCGGCGTCAAGGAGTCTTGACAGTGGCCCCGGCGTCAAGTAGTCTTGACAGTAGATCGGGACGGCCCCGGTCGGGAAAGGAACCCATGACTGATCCGATGCTCACCGCAGGTGTGGAGCGCATTGCCCAGGAGCGATACCCCCACGACTGGCAGGATCGTGTACTTGTCGCCAACATCGCATCCATCCTGCACAACCGTGGTTTTTCCACCGTCCAGGACGTGCGGCCCGCTGCGCTTGACGACCTGTTCAACGACAACACGTTTGCTGCCGCGTGCGACTGTGAGGACTACCTGTGAGGGGGGTGTTTGCTGGTCTGGTGCTCATCGTCGGCTTCGCGCCGCTGATCGTGTTGCTCGCGGGGGGTCTGTGATGGTGCTGGTTCAGTGGTTGCTGTCCATGTCGTTGTGGTCGGCTCTGCTCGGTGCGGTCATCTTCGCCTTGGTGTGGTGGGGCTTCCATGAGTGGTGATGGGATGCTCTCGACGGCGGACGCGGCGGGTATCTCGGCGGTGCCGATGTCCACGGCGGTCGAACTGCTCGACGGCGGGTTCGGTGGCCGGAACTTGCTCGGTGTCGCGGCGGAAGCGGTGCGTCACGCTGAGGCCCTGGAACTGCTCGCGGTGCGCCAAGCACGCGCTCAGAAACTCACCTGGCAACAGATCGGTGACCTGCTGGGGGTAACCAAGCAAGCCGCCCACCTGCGGTTTTCCAAGCGTGTGTGACACGCCGTGAACTTTTTCGGCGATAAACTTGGACTTACGCCCGACCTGTGGCTAATCTCATGTCTGCCGGAGTGCAAACCGGCTCCCACTCGAAGCAACGACCTATCGAGAAAGACCCCTCTCATGAATCCCATCACCCGAATCACGGGCCATGTCACCCATCGCGGTAACCGTTCCGGCGTGTCGAAGAACACCGGAAACCCCTACAGCATCACCGAAGTGACCGTGCTGGTCGCCGGTCGTGCCACCGTCGTCGTGTCGCTTCCCGACGACATGTTCGCCCCGTCCATCGGGGACGAGTGCGATTACCTCGTGGAGGTCTCCGCCTTCCGCGACACTCCCCGGTTCCGTGTCCTGGAGCCGTTCCCGGTCGATTCCACCGTCTGATAAACGGGCGCCCCCGGGGGACGGTGCAACGTCCTCGACCGGGGGCTAACCCTCGCTGTCGTCAACGACACGACTGGAAGGGCTGTAGTCGATCATGCCGTATGAGACAACCGTTACGGAAGTGGCACCGCCGCCGCCGCCGGTGACTGAGACGGTAACGGCCACTCCTACGCCTGTGGAGACTCCCACGGCGGTCATGGACCCGGCGCTTTCGGACTCGATGCGCTCGGTCTTGGACGGTGTGAACGGGCTGAACGCCCAGTTTGAGGGGACCACCTCCACTGGGCCTCTGGTCCTGGATGCTGACCAGTTCGGTGTCCTGATCGTCGCGTTTTCTCTGCTTCTGGCGCTTGTCGCCTGCCTGGTCGTGATTGCGTTGCGCCGATGATCGGCGGCGTGATCGTGGTGGTCGTGCTGTTCGTGCTGTGTCTTGCGTTCGGTCTGGTGCTTGCTGCGCTGGATCTTCACTGAAAGGTTCGGAAATGGATGTTGTGCTTTCTGTTGAACTCGGACTCGCCGTCGCTCGGCTCCTGGTCAACGTGCTTGGCGGTCTCGGGCCGCTGCTGGTGCTCTCGTGAGCATCGGCCTGGCGCTCGGTGGGGCGCTGTGCGTGCTCCTGGTCCCGGTCGTCGGGCTGGTCGCCGCGTGGAATCTCGTTAGGTCGGTGGTCTGAGTGTTCGTCACGGTGATGATCGTGCTCGTGGTTGCCGTGGTCTGCGGTACGTCGGTCTGGGACTCGGTGAACTACCGGCGCACCACTCGGGCGCTCCAGGCTGAGATACGGTCTGGCGCTGCTGACGGTCGGTGTTGCTCTGCCGCTGTTCCTGTTGCTGGGGGTGCGTCGTGACCGGTCTCGAAGTGGCGTTTCTGCTCGGTCTGCTTGCTGCCGCGTTCGCTGTCTGTGTCCTGGTGGTCTCCGAAGAGCGGGCCGACCGCGACGCGAGCCGACTCCAGGCGCTGCACGCTGTGGACACCGCGGGGGATCGTCTGCCGTTCGTTCCCGCCTCCGAAGGCTCCGACCGTCTCCAGCGGCGGGGTTCGGGCGCTTTTTGCCCGAACCCTGGCGCAACCCCGAAAACGGTGCGCCCCGGCTCGCTGTCAGATCGCCTTCAACGTGCAGGTGTGCACACATGAGCGCGGTTGAATCGCTTGAGTTGTTGATCTTCATGCTCGCGTTCGGTCTCGCTCTGGGCCTGGTCGCCGCGTTGGTGACCTAAGCCCCCACAATCTCCCCGGTCATCTGGGGTGCTCGGTATCCGCAACAAGGTAAGGGAAGGAGTTGAAATGGATTTCGCTACCACTGTCACGGGCGCGGTCGCCGGTATGGGCGGCGAGCTCGCCACCGTTGGCGCGGCGGGCATCGCTATCGGTGTCGTCGTGTTCGGCCTCCAGCGTGGCTGGAAGTTCCTGCGCTCGATGGTGTGATCTGCACCTGCGCTGCATGTCCTCGGGGGCCGGGCCTATGGGCCCGGCCCCCGCTGGCGTCTCCCCCGTTGTTGTCTCTTCCCGGTCACCTCGTGAAAGGTCCGCCCCCCGTGCTCGTGATGGAACTACCCCCGGTCAATCCGCCGGCGGATGCCCCACCCCCTGACGTTGACCCGGTGCTGGTCACCCGGTCTCGTCGTCGTCCCGGTCCTGCTCGTGTCCGCGCCGCGCTCATGGTGCTGACGATCATGGTGATGGTGTCCTCGCTGGGGATCATCAACTCGGCCCCGGCTCGTGCGTGGGTACCGATCGCTATCGGTGCAGCGAAGGGCATCGCCACCATCGGGGCATCTATTGCGGTCACTGAGGGTTTCGAGATGATGACCCGCGACGGCTCCCCTGACTCTGGCGGTGACTCCGACGACGACAAGCGCAAGCGGGGCAAGTGGGGTAACCGTCTGAAAGGGCTTGCGGGTTTGGCCTCGGGTCTGCTCGGGGCGGCGTTCACCCTGAAAGACGGTTACGGGATGCTCCAGGGCGACGGCGACGGTGTAGGTATGCCTGACGATTTCGCCGAAGATATAGCCGACCTCGATCCGCTCGGCAGTAATCATGCCGGTTACCGCACGTGGTCTGTGCTGTCTGTTGAGTGGCTGATGACTAAGGGCAGTTATCACAGCAACTGGTCTGTGTCGGTCAACGCTTCGTGTGCGGGGACGAACTGTCCGTCGAACAATCAAGCCACGATGGCGAACACCGGCTACTACCAGTGTTTTAACCCAACTACGGGTGGCTGGTGGGTTAGCCAAATGGGTATTCGTCTTAACAGCGGGGTGAGTAATCCCCCGTGTGGTCGTGGCTCTGGTTCTTCGACTGTTGCCGACCCTGTTCACTCGGTCATTATTCGGCAGGGCGACAGCGGTTCGATTGCTGGTTTTGATCGTGCTCGCCAGTTCTTTAACCCTGAGTTTGACGCCGAAGTTGAGCGGAACATGGGTACGGTCACCGCTGAAACGACCTGTGTTGATGGTTCGGGCGGTAGGCAGACCGTCACCAAGACTGTGCCCAGTGTCGGTGACGTGATGCCTATTGCTGCATGTCCGGCGGGGTGGTTTCCTGAGTCCATCGGCTGGACCGGGACCAACACGTCGGGCGAGTCGGATTTCCTTGGTGGTGTCAAGCACAAGACTCCTGAGTCGATGCCGGACTGCCCGCCTGGTCAATGTACAAAGATCATCACTGTGGACGGGGAACCCTGTTCGGCATATCGGCCTGAGTGCTACGACTGGATGAACCTCCAGCCCCCGTCGCGGGTTAAGTGCGAGTACGGGCCGTACGCCCTGGGCCTGGCCGAGTGCGGCGACCTGGAGCACGCTCACAAGACCACATGGGGATTGGTTCCTGATCCTCGACCGGATGCCGAGCCGCAGTGGATTCCGGCCGATCCCGGTGGTGGGCCAGACTGGACGAAGATCGGCACCGGCTGGGTTGACGACGATCCACGTAATCCTGGCTATCGGGTGCCGGTTCGTGGTCCGTTGATCGAGTTCGTCATTGGTAACCCCGGCCCCGAGAACCCCGGTAATCCCAATCCTGACCCGCCTGGCTTTCCTCCCGGTGGGCCGTTCCCTGATCCTCCCGGCGATATTGTGACCGATCCCGAGACCGGCAAGAACTGCCTTGGCGGCATGTGGTCCTGGAATCCGGTGGACTGGGTATTCACCCCGGTCAAGTGCGCTCTCACGTGGGCGTTCGTGCCTCCTAATGGTTCGATCCCGTCCAAGTGGGGACAGTTCCGCGACAAGTTCACCGACTCGGGCATCGGGCCGTGGCTCGCTCTGCCCCCGGTGATGTTCGCTGACCTTCCCGAGGGTGGCGGCGGC
>NZ_JBSHCV010000034.1:0-7033 GCF_053615975.1 Dietzia sp. NPDC055877
AGCCGAACTCACCAACCCGAGTCGGGACAACCTCTCTGGACATCACAGCTAGCCGGCGGTCGCGGTGCGGACCGTCCAGGCGTACTCGAACGCGATCTGGCGCCAGCGCTCGTAGCGACCGGAGACGCCACCGTGACCGGCGCTCATCTCGCAACGCAGCAACACGGGCCTGTCGGTCGAGTTGGCCGAGGTCGACACCTCACGCAGCTTGGCCACCCACTTGGCCGGCTCGACGTAGAGCACGCGGGTGTCGTTCAGCGAGGTCACCGCGAGGATCGCCGGGTAGTCCTTGGCCTCGATGTTCTCGTACGGGGAGTAGGAGGCCATGTAGTCGTAGACCTCCTCGGAGTGCAGCGGGTCGCCCCACTCATCCCACTCGATCACCGTGAGCGGCAGCTCGGGCATGAGGATCGAGGTGAGCGGATCCACGAACGGCACGACGGCCTGGATACCCGCGAACAGCTCCGGCGCGAGGTTGGCCACAGCACCCACGAGTAGTCCGCCGGCGCTCCCGCCCTCCGCGACCAGACGGTCCGGGGCCGTGAGCCCCGAGTCGATCAGGTGCCGGGCGCACGCGATGAAGTCGGTGAACGTGTTGCGCTTGACCAGCGTCTTTCCGTCCTCGTACCAGAGACGGCCCATCTCGCCGCCGCCCCGGACATGGGCCACGGCGTACGCCATGCCGCGGTCCAGCAGCGACAACCGCGCGACGGAGAACGAGGGGTCCATGCTCGACTCGTACGAGCCGTACCCGTACAACAATGTCGGCACCTGCTCGCCGGCATCGATTCGGGCGGCCGTGTCGACTGACATGACCAACGAGATCGGCACCCGGGTACCGTCTTCGGCGGTCGCCCAGTCGCGACGCTGCACGTACCCGGCCGGATCGTAGCCGCCCAGCACCTCCTGCTCGCGCAGCAGCGTCCGCTCCCCCGAGACCGGGTCCAGCGAGTACACCCGGCCCGGCGTGACGAAGGAGCCGAATCCGAACCGCAGTACCGGGGTCCGCCACTCGGCGTTCGCGCCCGGTCCGGAGGTGAACAACTCCTCGTCGAACTCGACCGGCTCGAAATCGCCGTAGGACTGCGCGCCGTCGGTCGATCCAGGATCGAGCAGCATCATCGCGAACCGGGGCAGCGCCGCCTCGCGGTAGCCGAGCACCAGGAACCGCTCGAAGGCGTCCACGCCCTCGACGCGGACGTCGTCGCGGTGCGGCACCAGCGTTCGCAGCTCGGTGAAACTCCCCTCCACCGGCCCGGCCGGCGCCTCGACGATCGTCGAGTTGGGCGCCCCGGCGTTGTGCGTGATCAGGAAGCGGTTCTGCCCACCGACCACGGCGTGCTCGACGTCGTACTCCACGCCCACTTCGCGCGGCCGGACGCACCAGAACTCGCCGGCGGGGTCGGCGGAGTCCAGGCACCATACCTCGGTGGTGATCTTGGAACCCACCGCTATCTGCAGGTACTTCTCGCTACGGGTCTCGCCCACACCGATCCAATAGGACTCGTCGGGCTCGTGGAACACCTTGTCGTCGTCGTCACGGGTCGTCCCCAGGCGGTGACGCCACACCGTATCGGGACGCCACGCCTCGTCCACGGTCACGTAGAAGACATAGTTCCCGTCCCGCGACCAGGTCACCCCCGCGGCGATGCCGGAGATCTCCTCCTCCGGCGCGGTGACCTCAGGATCCAGCGCCCGGAAGCGGAGGGTGTAGCGCTCGTCGCCCTCGGTGTCGGTCGCCCAGGCGAGCATGCGGCCGTCGTGGCTGACCGAGAAGGCGCCGAGCGCGAAGTACTCGTGCCCCTCCGCCTCGACGTTTCCGTCCATCAACAGCTGTTCTCCGGGCAGCTCTACACCTGGAGAGACCTCTGGCGGGACCCAGCCCGCGGGGTCTGACATGTCCGCGGCGAACTCGCCGGCCACAGGCACCCGGCAGTGCTGCGCATAGGACCTGCCCTCGATGGTGCGCGAGAAGTACCACCAGCTGCCGGAGCGTACCGGGACCGACATATCGGTCTCCTTGACGCGGGACCGGATCTCCTCGTAGACCTCGTCCTCGAGAGGCTTGAGGTCCGCTGTCATGGCGTCGGTGTAGGCGTTCTCGGCCTCGAGGTAGGCGCGCGTGTCGGGGGCGTCCTTGTCGCGCATCCACTCGTAGTCGTCGACGAAGACGCGCCCGTGGTGCTCGCGGTGGTGCGGGCGGCGCTCGGCGACCGGAGGGGTGGGCGCGGCAGCGTTCGGCGAGATGTCCGAGGTGCTCATGCGTCGCCCCCGATCCAGTCGGCGAACGACAGGCCCGAGATGCGCTCGTAGGCCTCGATGTAGCGTGCGCGCGTCGCCTCCACCACCTCCGCGGGAAGTGGCGGCGGGGGCGTGTCCGAGGCCTTGTCCCAGCCCGAGTCGGGGCCGGTGAGCCAATTACGCACGTACTGCTTGTCGAAGCTCGGCTGGACGCGGCCCGCCTCATAGGTGTCGGCGGGCCAGTAGCGCGAGGAATCCGGTGTCAGCACCTCGTCGGCCAGGATCAGCTCACCGCCCGAGAGCCCGAACTCGAACTTGGTGTCGGCCAGCAGGACGCCGCGCGCGGCCGCCATCTCGGCTGCCCGGGAGTAGACGTCCAGGGTGGCGGTACGCAGTCGATCGGCCAGCTCGGCGCCGACGATGTCGGTGAGCTGGGAGAACGAGATGTTCTCGTCGTGGTCGCCCACCGCGGCCTTGGTGGCGGGCGTGAAGATCGGCTCCGGCAGGCGGCTGGCCTCGACCAACCCGTCCGGCAGCTCGATTCCGCACACCGTGCCCGACTCGCGGTACTCGACCATGCCGGAGCCGGTCAGGTACCCACGGGCGACGCACTCGGCCTGCACCATGTCGAGTCGACGCACGACCATCGACCGCCCGAGCACCTCGGCGGGAATCCGCTCGTCGTCCAACGGCCCGGCCAGATGATTGGGCACGTCGAGCGCGTCGAAAAAGTAGGCGCTCATCGCCGTGAGCACGCGGCCCTTGTCCGGGATCGGCGTTGCCAGCACGTGGTCGTACGCGGAGATCCGGTCCGTGGCCACCATGAGCAGGGTCTCGGCGTCGATCTCATAGAGTTCGCGGACCTTGCCGGCGGCGAGATGGCGATAGGAGGAGAGCTCAGGTCGCATGACGGCCAGCGTAGCCGTCGCGCCTCTCCGTGCTCCGTCCGGCGAGGGGCATCAGCCCAGGCGCGCGTCGAGCCACGCCCCCAACGCCTCGTACGCCTCGTCGGCGCACCGGTCGTTGAACAACTCGTGCTTGCCGCCCTCGAACTCGCGGTAGGTGATCTCGGGACGGGGGTCGTGGTCTGAGCCGGCGAGCTGGGTGAAACGACGCGCACCGGCCGGGGCCGTGATCGGGTCCGCGGAGCCGTTGAGGATCAGCGTGGGCACCCGCAGCGCGCGCGACCGCTCGATCAGTCGGGCACCCCCGGCCAGCAACGTCCCCGCGGACAGCGCCGGGACACCCCCGTGGAGGACCAGCGGGTCGGAGTTGTAGTCCACCACGTACTCGGGCACACGCGAGATGTCGTTCGCATCGAGCTTCTCCACCGGCAGGAACGGCAGCATTCGCGCGATGACGGGCGCGATGGCCTTCAGCACGGCGGGGGTGGTCTCGCCCACGAGGAGCCCGGGCGAGGACAGGATCAGTCCCTTGAGATCCCACGGCCGCCGCAGCGCGGATTCCCCGGCGACCTGACCGCCCAGCGAATGGCCCATGAGCAGACGCGGGAGCGTGTCGGCGCCGGCACCCTCATCTGAGCGGCTCCACTGCGCCACCGCGTCACGGACCGCCAGGTTGTCCTCGATATGGGTTTCCATCGCGACCCTGAACCGCGGCCCCGGAGCGGCGCCGTGACCCCGCAGATCGTAAGTCGCCACGGTGACGCCCCGGGACAGGAGGAAGTCGACCGTTCGTCCGTATCGGCCGGAATGCTCTCCGAAACCGTGGACCAGCACGAGCACGGCCCGGGGGGCCTCTGCGTGATGCAGGGTGACCTGCAGGCCACCGGTACCGGGAACAGGGAGAAGACTCTGGCGCATGTGCGCCACACTATCGCCGCTGACGAACCGATGACACGAGATCACCGCGACCGTGGCGACCCGGGACCCGGACCCGCGGGCGAACTCGTCGTCGTCGTCACCAACGGCGCCGCCGGGGGCCCGCGCTACAGGATCGCGCCGGGCGCGTACCCCGCGGCCTCCGGATAGCGGGCGACGAGCGCGTCGATCCGGGCCACCACGGCGTCGACCTGGTCGCCGGCGACGCCCACGAACGCCGCGCGGTCGGCCAGCGCCTCGTCGAGCGCCGCGCGGTCGAGCGGCAGTCGGTCATCGGCGGCGAGACGGTCGAGCAGGTCGGGCTCACGCCCCTCCTCGCGCATCGCCAGCGCCACGGCGACCGCGTTCTCCTTGATCGCCTCATGCGCGACCTCCCGGCCGACTCCCGCGCGGACCGCGGCCATGAGGACCTTGGTTGTGGCGAGGAACGGCAGGTAGCGCTGGAGCTCCTTGTCGATCACGGCGGGATACGCGCCGAACTCGTCCAGCACCGTCAGGAAGGTCTCGAACATGCCGTCCAGCGCGAAGAAGGCGTCCGGCAGCGCCACGCGGCGGACCACCGAGCAGAAGACGTCGCCCTCGTTCCACTGCGCACCGGCGAGCTCCGCGACCATCGAGCCGTACCCGCGCAGGACCACCTGCAGGCCGCCAACCCGCTCACAGGACCGGGTGTTCATCTTGTGCGGCATCGCCGACGAGCCGACCTGACCCGGCTGGAAGCCCTCGGTGACCAGCTCGTGGCCGGCCATCAGGCGAATGGTCTGCGACAGCGACGACGGGCCGGCGCCCAGCTGCACCAGCGCCGAGACGACCTCATGGTCCAGCGAGCGCGGGTATACCTGGCCGACCGAATCGAAAGTCCGCGAGAAGCCGAGGTGGGCGGCGACGCGCTGCTCGAGCTCGGCCATCCGGGAGGCGTCACCGTCGAGCAGATCGAGCATGTCCTGCGCGGTGCCCATGGGGCCCTTGATGCCCCGCAGCGGATAGCGCTCGAGGAGCGACTCGACCCGCTCGAGCGCGACGAGCATCTCGTCCGCGGCGGAGGCGAAACGCTTGCCGAGTGTGGTGGCCTGGGCGGCGACGTTGTGGCTACGACCGGCCATGACCGTGTCGCGGTGGGCGGCGGCGTGCTCGGCCAGGCGGCGCACGATGGCCACCGTGCGATCGCGCATCAGCTCGAGCGAACGCACAACCTGGAGCTGTTCGACGTTCTCCGTGAGGTCGCGGCTCGTCATGCCCTTGTGGATGTGCTCGTGGCCGGCGAGGGCGTTGAACTCCTCGATCCGCGCCTTGACGTCGTGACGGGTGACTCGCTCGCGCTCGGCGATCGATGCCAGATCCACCTGGTCGATCACCGCCTCGTACGACCGGATCACCCCGTCGGGGACGTCGATCCCCAGGTCACGCTGGGCGCGGAGCACCGCGATCCACAGCTGGCGCTCGAGCACGATCTTGTACTCTGCGGACCACAGGGTGGCCAGGTCGGTACTCGCGTAGCGCGAGGCGAGGACGTTGGAGATGCGGGGCTTGGCGGTCACGGGGCCGATTCTCTCACGATCCACCGACACCTCCGCCACTCCGCCGACCGGGCGGACTTGTCCAATGTAATTGCTCGAACACCCTTGCGACATACCGCCGTACCCGATACTGTAGAACACACATTCGATGTAGGTGCGAAGCGGGACGGAGGTGGGGGCTGATGGAGAGGGATGACGACGACAAGGCGGGCCCGCCGACTTCGCCCACCGGTCCGGCCGCATCTGCCGCTGCGGCGGCGATCTCGGTTGCCGCCGATGCTGCGCGTGCGGGGTGGGAGGCCGAGAACCGTGCGGCGGCGCACCGACTGTCGGCAGCGCACCAGTTGATGACCGCATGCCTGGACTACCCGGGCTGCGGTACCGACCCCGACGATCCCCGGCCCGGATACTCGATCCTCGATGCCGCCGATGTCGCGATCACCCACCTGGTGCGGGTGCTGGCGATCTCCACCTACAAAGCCGGGACGATGATCTCCTTCGCCGCCGACCTGCACCTTCGCTACCCGGCGATCCTCACCGCGATGACCCAGGGACGACTAGAGGAGGCCACAGCCAAAGCCCTGGCCGGGCAGATGGAATTCGTCGACCCCGCACTGCTGCACCAGATCCAACAGGACGTGGTCGATGACTACCTGGCCGCCATCGAAGCCGGCAGACGACCTGGCATGAAAGCCATCCGCAACCGGGCCGACGAGATCATCTCCACACGCGATCCGAACGCGGTCCGGGCCCGCAAAAAAGACGCCGGCCGCGACCGCGGCGCCAGCATCAGCCCCGGCCGCGACGGCATGTCCACCCTCCACGCCCTCCTGCACGCCGACGAGGCCGCCGTCCTGGCCGAAGCACTCGAACAGAAAGTCGCCGCCGACCGCGCCACCGAAGAAGACGCCGCAGCCACTGCCAGCGAGCCCGCCGACAACACCGCAGCCGCCAACGGACCTGACACCGACACCGACACCGACACCAGCCCCGGGTCTGCAGATGCGCCCTACAGCCTGGCCCAACGCCGCGCCGATGCCCTGATGTCCCTGATCTGCGGCGACACCACCACCCCCGCCCGCGCCGACTCGGGTGCAACCGATTCCGGTGACACCACCAACCCCGCAGCGCCCGGCACCTCGCGCGGCTCCGGCACGCCGGACACGTCGGGCTCGGGCGCGCCGGCTTCCGGTGGGGTGATGTTGCGGCCCAAGATCACCGTCATCGCCCCCACCGGCGCGAACGCCAGCCGCTGGGCAGACCACACCCGGGTGGAGTTCGCCCGCACCGGCGAAGCCGCCCTGCAGTCCCTGCTGGACCTGCTCGCCTGCAGCGACGGCGCCAGCCTGCACCACATCGACCCCACCCCCGGCGCCGCCGTGGACCGTTCCCGTCTTGGTGGACACTCCGAGATGAGCGGTGAGTTCCCCCGAG
>NZ_JBSHCV010000035.1:0-6214 GCF_053615975.1 Dietzia sp. NPDC055877
AACTCGCTGGCGCGACATATCTACGGGACGACCGGACTGGCTCGGAGCCTTCCGACCATGCCCCTCTAGGTGCGTCGTAATGGAGGATCGTCAAATGCGACAGGGCGGCGGCGGGGCGTGAGTTGTGGACTTGATCGCTTTGTGGCGGTCTTCTGTGGTTACTTCTTGGCGGCGACGTACGACGTACCAATCGGGCGTTCTGGCCGAAAGGGTTAGAGCGAGTCGGCGGCTCACGGGTGGGCGGCCGGGTTTGCGTCTGTTTTGTCAGAGTCCGAATGCTCCGCCGCTGATCAGAATGAAGGCGCCTAGGCCGATCAGGACAATCGGGAACAGGATGTGTTCCCAGCGCTCCAGGACTTCGGCGATCGGTCGGCGGGTGGCGACGAACCTTGCCAGGCCCACCAGTCCCGCCACCAGCACCAGGAACACGATGCAGTAGGCGACCACGGCTCCCGGGCCCACGTTGAGAAAGACGGGGACGTAAACGCCGATGTTGTCTCCACCGTTGGCGAAGGTTACGCCGGCCACGGTCCACACGGCGACGTTCTTGCCCTCGACCTTTGCATCGTCGTCATCATCGTCCCCGCGCCAGGCCTGCCACGCGGCCCACAGTCCCAAGCCCAGTGGGATCAGCCCGAAGTAAGGGATGGCCTGCGGGGGCAGGAAGACTCCCGCGCCCAGGGAGACGAGCACAGCCACGCCGAGGATGCCGGCGAACCCGAGATACTGGCCGGCCAGAATGCGTGCGGTGGTTCCGCGTTGGCCTGCTCCGCGGGCGAAAAACAGCGACAGGACGATGATGTCGTCGATATTGGTGGCAATGAACAGGCCGATCGCCTGCAGGGCCGAGGACAGGATCACGCCTGCACCTCCGTGGCGTGACAACCCGGCACTGAGCAGTCGGGCTCCAAGCAGGAGGCGTTTTCGTTGACCGCGAGGGTGATCTCGACCAAGGAAGATAGCGACCGGGCCAAGTGCGGGTCTACGATCTCATACCGGGTCTGGCGACCTTCGGGCACTGCGACAACGATCCCGCAGTCGCGCAGGCATGCCAGATGGTTCGACACGTTCGACCGTGTCAGCTCCAGATCCCGGGCCAGCTCCGCCGGGTAGGCCGGCTGCTCCAGCAAGGTCAGCAGTATTCGGGACCGTGTCGGGTCGGCCATCGCCCGCCCTAACCGGTTCATCACATCGACACGAGAAGCAATAGTCAGCACTTGCTGAACTATACAGCGTCTGCTGAACTGTTGTGACAACGCCCTAAAAACCTAAAGGTTGTCAAGACACTTAATCTCGTCCAGGGCTACGGCCAGTTTTGAACAGGTTTCCTGGCGCTACAGGCACCCACCGGAGTCTCACTAAGTCGTCTTGACAACCTGTAGGTTTTTAAGGCACATTCACGGCGCCAGGCGGGCCGCCGCGGGAGCCCTCGTCCACCCCGCTGGGGCCGCGGGTTTCAGGCGCAGCATGACGTCGGCATCTGGTTTCGGAAGAGGCCGGCCACGATGCGCAGGCTTTCGCTCATGGTCAGGTACGGCGCCCAGGTGTCGGCCAGATCGTCGACGGTCATGCCGCTTTTGATGGCGTAGGTGGCCGCCAACATGATCTCCCCAGCACCGTCCGCCAGGGCGTGCACGCCCAGAACCTTGCCGCTCACGGCGTCGGCGACGAGCTTCACCGCACCACGGGTGTCGTGCTGGACGAGCGCCCGGGGGACATCGGACAGGTCCAGGACGCGGCAGTCGCACGCGTGCCCTCGGGTGAGGGCCTCGTCCTCGGTCAACCCCGCCGAGGCCAGCTGGGGCCGGGTGAACACGACCGCAGGAAAGCCGGCGTAGTCGACCCGAGCTGCCGGCGGGTACCTGTCCTCGGTCAGGGCGTTGAGCGCGGCGGCCCGACCGCCGGCGGCGGCGGCGTAGACGTACTGGGGAGCCCCCGAGACGTCACCGGCGGCCCAGACGCGCGGGTTGGAGGTGCGCTGGGTCTGGTCGACCACGACGAAGCCGCGCTCGTCCACGTCCACACCGGCAGCGGCCAGGTTCAGGCCGTCGGTGCGGGGCAGGCGTCCGGTGGCCACCAGGACCTGCGCGCCGCGCACCTGTTCGCCCGAGTCCGTGGTCACCACCACCTCTCCTGCGGGGCCTGGTTCGCGGGCCACAGTGGTCGCGCGCTCTTCGACCACGGTGATGCCGTCGTCGGTGAAGACTTCCCGAAGTCTCTGGGCCAGCTCCGGCTCGGCGTGCGGCGCCAGACGCCCGACCACAGAGACCCGGGTGCCGAGGTGAGCGAACAGCTGGGCCTGCTCCATCCCGACGTACCCGCCACCGATAACGACCAGGGACTCAGGCAGCTCGGTCAGCTGCATCGCGGTGGTGGACGTCAGCCGGTCCACAGAGTCGAGACCGACCACCTCCGGGATGGCGGGGGTGGCACCGGTGGCGACCAGATAGGCCCGGGCCCGCAGCGCCTGGCCGTCGACGGCCAGGGTGTCCCCGTCCAGGAAGCTGGCCTGGCCTGGGCGGACCTGGAAGCCGTAGGCAGCGGCCACATCGGCGTACTTCGCATCACGCAGGCGCTCGATGAGTGCGTCCTTCTGGGCCACCAGATCGCCGAGGTTCACCGGTGCGGCTGACGTTGGGGCACCTTTGAAGGGATTGGTGAGCGCGGCGTGCCGGGCCCCGGCGGCCGCCAGGAGCGTCTTGGACGGCACGCAGCCGATGTTCACGCACGTCCCGCCCAGAACACCGCGCTCAACCAGCACGACGCTCTTACCGGCCTGGCTGGCCGCGATGGCGGCGGACATCGCCGCGCCTCCTGAGCCGATCACGGCCAGATCGACGTCGTAGTCCACACCCATTTGCCCACCTTCCTTCGCGTGACCCCTCTTCAGCGTCCATAGTGGACGTTCCAGCGCAGAGGAAGGTCAAGGCGAACATGGACGAGAGCCGAGAAAGGGGCCACTGTGCGCATCGGTGAGTTGGCCGTGGCCAGCGGCACCACAACCAAGACGCTGCGCTTCTACGAAGAAGCCGGCCTACTACCTGCGCCTGAGCGCACCGCCAACGGATACCGCGACTACACCCCTGCGGCCCTGGCGCGCCTGGACTTCGTTCGCCGCGGCCGCACCGCTGGGCTCACCCTGGCCCAGATTCGCGAGATCCTCGACATCCGCGACGCCGGAGTCGCACCCTGCCAGCACGTGCACGCCCTGCTCGAAGCCCACCTGGGCGACCTGGACCGCCAAATCGCCGACCTGCAAGCACTGCGACACACCGTCGCGCACCTTCACCACAGTGCCACCACCAGCGACCCCACCAAATGCGACACCACGACCGTCTGCCGCTATCTGTGACCAGACCGGTGCTCGCGTGTATCGCCATGAGCAGATGCCGCCACAGAGCGTCGACAGAACCCCGCCATATAACGGCGAAAGCCACACACCAGCCACTGACCCCGCCCTGAAGATGGTGGGTATCGCTAGCCACAGCAGCTCGACCGCCGAGATTCGGCACTCGGGAGGGACCGCGGTTCTTGCTGACCTTGCGCAGTTTCTCCAGGCACGAGTCAGTGCAGCGGGAAGCCGGACGGGCCACCTATCCGACGCTGTCCCGGTGTGCCGGTGCTGTGGAACTGGCCGTGGTCTTGTGGTCACGCGGAGCAGTGCCCGGGGCAAGGATCGCTAGCAAGACTGCGGCTGCGGCGGTGAGGATTGCCAACGTAAGTGTGGCCTGACTGCTGCCGTTGACAAATGCCTCTTTGGCGTAGTCGACCAATGGTTGCGCCATTGGTCCGGCTTGTGCGGCGATCTCTAGGGCGGCGGCCAGGGAGTCGGAGACCGGACCGCGGGCAGGTTCGGGTAACTGAGGCAGGGCGGGTTGGATGTGGCGGGTGTATCCGGCGGCCAGCACGCTGCCGGCCACTGCGATCCCCATCGCAGCGCCGATCTCGCGGGCCGCATCGTTGACTGCGGCGGCGACCCCGTGTTTGCTCTCCGGAGTTTCGGCGATGATCGCGTAGGTCGCTGGGGCTGTGCATAGTCCGAGCCCTGCGCTCATGATCAACAGCGGCCATAGCAGGTCGAGGTAACGTGCGTCGACGGTCATCCGGCTGACCAGCATCAGGCCAACTGCGATGGTCACCAGACCGGCGACGGTCATCACTCGTAGTCCAAATCGCTGTGACAGTCGGGGGGCGATCACCGAGATCACGATCAGGGGGACCGTCATCGGCACCAATCCCAACGCCGAGGCCAGCGGTCCGTATCCCAGGATCAGTTGCAGGTACTGCACCAGGAGTAGGAATACCCCGAAAGTGACCAAGAATTGGATGGCCACCGACAACGAGCCGGCGCTGAAGCCGCGCTTGGCGAACAACCGAACATCCAACAAGGGGGCCGAGGATCGCAGCTCAATCAGGATAAAAAAGGCTGTCGCCAACATACCGGCCCCGGCGCTGGCGAGAACGATCGGGTCGGCCCAGCCCCGCGCTGGAAACTCGATCGTGGCGAATACGATTCCCGCAACCGCGACTGCAGCTGCCGCCGCGCCCACCCAGTCCACGGGAGGGTGATCATGCTGGCTGGACTCAGCGATCGTGCATGCCAGCGCGGCCAGTAGGGCTCCCGCTGCGGTCAGTCCGACAAATACCGACACCCACGACCAGCGCTCAAGCAGCACCCCGGCGCCGAGGATGCCTAACACTGCTCCGGAGCCGGCGACTCCAGCCCACACACCTACTGCTCGGCCGCGATGAACGGCGGCGAAACCAGCAGTCAGAATCGATAGCGTCGAGGGCATTACCAGTGCAGCGCCCGCCCCGGCAATCGCTCGCGCAGCGATCAACCAGGCCGGGTCAGACAGCAGCAGGGGAAGTGCGGACGCAATGGTGAATATCGCCAGGCCTATTACGAGAACTGCGCGTCTGCCATAGCGGTCACCGATCGCTCCAGCGGGCAGGACCAGGCACGCCAGTACCAGCGTGTAGCCGTCGACGATCCAGGTCAGCTGGGCTTGCGTCGCTCCAGTCTCTACCGCAATCTCCGGTAATGCCGAATACAGCGCGGCCATGGCCGCGACCACCAACGCCACGGCTAGGCACGACACCGTGAGCATCCACCATTCGGCTCGGGTCCACCGGGATGACTCGGTGATGGTCTGTTGGGGTGAGTGCATCGCCGGCCCCTTGCTGTGAGATGATCGGTCTTGGTCTGAGACAAGTAGTATCACAGTATCCGGCTGGCTGGACAGGTTAGCTTGGACGAGAAGTGACCGTCGGCCGAAGGGGAGAGCGTGAACGACTGGAGTGCTGACCGGCCCGCTACGGACGACGATCAGCTCGATCCGCGACTGCTGCGCTCACGAAAACGATTGCTCGACGCTGCCACGCATCTCCTGAGCACTGGTGGTGTAGAGGCGGTTACCGTCGAGGCGGTCACTCGAATGTCAAAGGTTGCGCGGGCCACGCTCTATCGGCATTTCGGCGGGACCGCCCAGTTGCTTGCGGCGACCTTCGAGCGGCTGTTGCCTCGCGTCGAGGTCTCTGCCGACAGTGGGTCGGTACGAGACCAACTCATCGCGCTTCTCACGGCCCAAGCCGACCTGATTGACCAGGCGCCGCTGAACATTACGACTCTGGCTTGGCTGTCAATCGGATCAGTCGGCGGCGATCCTGCCGATTCGGCCGCGATCACCTCACTGCGCAGTCGAGTCATCGAGGAGTACCGGCAGCCCTTTGACCGCATCCTCACACAGCCTGACGTACAGGCACAGCTCGGCAACATCGACACCACCTTCGCGATCGTTCAGCTCCTCGGCCCCGTCGTGTTCGCTCGCCTCACTGGGCTCTGCACGGTCGACCACGACGGATGCGTGCAACTTGTTGATGATTTTCTTGCTGCCCGCAAGCAGGGAGACAAACCCATCCCGGCCGAGTTCGGCCACGATCTGAACCGCCCAGGCGCCGTCGGCGGACCTTGCTGAATCAAGGCGGTCCTTGTTGTTCTGCGCGATGCGCACCTGCTCGCAGGTCAGGCGCAGCCCGAGTTCGAACGAGCTGCGAGCCATTCGGGGAGGTGTCGAGTTCGCACAATCGACACCTCGACACCTTTTACTTGTCATAACGTCTGGTTATCGGCCGTGGTGTACGTGCCATAGATGGGTGGGCATCCAGCCACCTGCATTCTGGCAGCGACTCACTTTCGCGGGCTGCAGCTGCG
>NZ_JBSHCV010000036.1:0-5460 GCF_053615975.1 Dietzia sp. NPDC055877
GGAACTGGGAGTTGTTGCTGCTAGGCTGGAGAAGTTGCCCGGGAGGGCGGCGGTTGCAGGATCTTCCCTGTGAAGCTGTGGTGAGTGTATCGCGGTGGATCGGTGTGTGGGTGTTGTTTGAGAACTCAACAGTGTGTTTTGTTTGTGATAGTGCCAAATTTTTTGTTTGGTTGCGACCCTTTCACATCCCTGTCGTGGGGGTCGCGTTTTTTGAACAGCCAGTTTTTGGTTTGTTTGTTTGCTTGGATTGTGCTTTTCGTAGTGCTGAGAAGCTTTTATGGAGAGTTTGATCCTGGCTCAGGACGAACGCTGGCGGCGTGCTTAACACATGCAAGTCGAACGGTAAGGCCCTTTCGGGGGTACACGAGTGGCGAACGGGTGAGTAACACGTGGGTAATCTGCCCTGCACTTCGGGATAAGCCTGGGAAACTGGGTCTAATACCGGATATGAGCTCTGGCCGCATGGTCTGGGGTTGGAAAGTTTTTCGGTGCAGGATGAGCCCGCGGCCTATCAGCTTGTTGGTGGGGTAATGGCCTACCAAGGCGACGACGGGTAGCCGGCCTGAGAGGGTGATCGGCCACACTGGGACTGAGACACGGCCCAGACTCCTACGGGAGGCAGCAGTGGGGAATATTGCACAATGGGCGGAAGCCTGATGCAGCGACGCCGCGTGGGGGATGACGGTCTTCGGATTGTAAACCCCTTTCAGTAGGGACGAAGCGCAAGTGACGGTACCTGCAGAAGAAGCACCGGCCAACTACGTGCCAGCAGCCGCGGTAATACGTAGGGTGCGAGCGTTGTCCGGAATTACTGGGCGTAAAGAGCTCGTAGGCGGTTTGTCACGTCGTCTGTGAAATCCTCCAGCTTAACTGGGGGCGTGCAGGCGATACGGGCAGACTTGAGTACTACAGGGGAGACTGGAATTCCTGGTGTAGCGGTGAAATGCGCAGATATCAGGAGGAACACCGGTGGCGAAGGCGGGTCTCTGGGTAGTAACTGACGCTGAGGAGCGAAAGCATGGGTAGCGAACAGGATTAGATACCCTGGTAGTCCATGCCGTAAACGGTGGGCGCTAGGTGTGGGGGTCTTCCACGACTTCCGTGCCGTAGCTAACGCATTAAGCGCCCCGCCTGGGGAGTACGGCCGCAAGGCTAAAACTCAAAGGAATTGACGGGGGCCCGCACAAGCGGCGGAGCATGTGGATTAATTCGATGCAACGCGAAGAACCTTACCTAGGCTTGACATATACAGGACGACGGCAGAGATGTCGTTTCCCTTGTGGCTTGTATACAGGTGGTGCATGGTTGTCGTCAGCTCGTGTCGTGAGATGTTGGGTTAAGTCCCGCAACGAGCGCAACCCCTGTCTCATGTTGCCAGCACGTAATGGTGGGGACTCGTGAGAGACTGCCGGGGTCAACTCGGAGGAAGGTGGGGATGACGTCAAATCATCATGCCCCTTATGTCTAGGGCTTCACACATGCTACAATGGCTAGTACAGAGGGCTGCGATACCGTGAGGTGGAGCGAATCCCTTAAAGCTGGTCTCAGTTCGGATTGGGGTCTGCAACTCGACCCCATGAAGTCGGAGTCGCTAGTAATCGCAGATCAGCAACGCTGCGGTGAATACGTTCCCGGGCCTTGTACACACCGCCCGTCACGTCATGAAAGTCGGTAACACCCGAAGCCGGTGGCCCAACCCTTGTGGAGGGAGCCGTCGAAGGTGGGATCGGCGATTGGGACGAAGTCGTAACAAGGTAGCCGTACCGGAAGGTGCGGCTGGATCACCTCCTTTCTAAGGAGCACTCACCACACACTTTGGTGTGTGGTCAGAGTTAGCGTCTGGTTCGTGCCCGACTGTGGTGCGCCAGGTGGCTCAATTGGGTGGAACACTATCGCGTAGGACTCGCTGTGATCCCATCAGGCGCCGGCTCAGGGCTGGCGTGTGTGGGGGAGCGTGGTCCGGATGAAACACACTGTTGGGTGTCTGAAACAACACCGTTGAGCCCCTGTGGGGGTTCGGGTTGTTTCTGATGGCACTGATTCCTGAGATGCTTGTGGCCTTGCGGCCTGGGTGTGGGTGGGGTTGGTGTGTGTTGTTTGAGAACTGCACAGTGGACGCGAGCATCTTTAATTGTTTTGTGAATGTAAGTGTGTAAGAGCACACGGTGGATGCCTTGGCACCAAGAGCCGATGAAGGACGTAGTAGGCTGCGATAAGCCTCGGGGAGCTGCCAAACGAGCTGTGATCCGAGGGTGTCCGAATGGGGAAACCCAGCACGCGTGATGGCGTGTTACCCGCATCTGAATACATAGGGTGTGTGGAGGGAACGCGGGGAAGTGAAACATCTCAGTACCCGCAGGAAGAGAAAACAACAGTGATTCCGTCAGTAGCGGCGAGCGAACGCGGAGTAGGCTAAACCGCATGCGTGTGATACCCGGCAGGGGTTGCGTGTGTGGTGTTGTGGGGCATGATGTCCTTGGTTCTGCCGGACCGGGCGCTGATTGATCGCGGGTTAGGGGAACGACTTGGAAGGGTCGGCCGGAGAGGGTGAGAGTCCCGTACCTGAAAGCCTTGTGGCGGAGCGATTTGTGTACCCAAGTAGCAGCGGGCCCGTGAAATCTGCTGTGAATCTGCCGGGACCACCCGGTAAGCCTAAATACTTCTTGGTGACCGATAGCGGATTAGTACCGTGAGGGAATGGTGAAAAGTACCCCGGGAGGGGAGTGAAATAGTACCTGAAACCGTGTGCTTACAAACCGTCAGAGGCTTTAGGGCTGATGGCGTGCCTTTTGAAGAATGAGCCTGCGAGTTAGTGGTATGTCGCGAGGTTAACCCGTGTGGGGAAGCCGTAGCGAAAGCGAGTCCGAATAGGGCGTTTGTAGTGGCATGCTCTAGACCCGAAGCGGAGTGATCTACCCATGGCCAGTGTGAAGCGACGGTAAGACGTCGTGGAGGCGCGAACCCACTTAGGTTGAAAACTGAGGGGATGAGTTGTGGGTAGGGGTGAAAGGCCAATCAAACTCCGTGATAGCTGGTTCTCCCCGAAATGCATTTAGGTGCAGCGTCGCATGTTTCACCTCGGAGGTAGAGCTACTGGATGGCCGATGGGCCCTACAAGGTTACTGACGTCAGCCAAACTCCGAATGCCGAGGTGTGAGAGTGCGGCAGTGAGACTGCGGGGGATAAGCTTCGTAGTCGAGAGGGAAACAGCCCAGATCGCCGGCTAAGGCCCCTAAGCGTGTACTAAGTGGAAAAGGATGTGGGATCGCTGAGACAGCCAGGAGGTTGGCTTAGAAGCAGCCACCCTTGAAAGAGTGCGTAATAGCTCACTGGTCAAGTGGTCCTGCGCCGACAATGTAGCGGGGCTCAAGTACACCGCCGAAGCCGCGGCACTCACACAATAACCTCCTCCGGGCAGGTGTGTGGGTGGGTAGGGGAGCGTCGTGTGGCCATAGAAGCGCCGGAGTGATCCAGGTGTGGAGGCCACACGAGTGAGAATGCAGGCATGAGTAGCGAATGACGAGTGAGAAACTCGTCCGCCGGATGACCAAGGGTTCCTGGGTCAAGCTAATCTGCCCAGGGTGAGTCGGGACCTAAGGCGAGGCCGACAGGCGTAGTCGATGGACAACGGGTTGATATTCCCGTACCCGTGTATGCGCGCCCATGGTGAATCAGTGATACTAACCGCCCTGAATCCTCTGGAACACCCTTCGGGGTGTCGTGAGGTGGATGCGCGGGACCTGATCTGGTAGTAGCCAAGCGATGGGGTGACGCAGGAAGGTAGCTGGGCCAGTCAGTGGTTGTACTGGTGTAAGAGTGTAGGCCGCGACATAGGCAAATCCGTGTCGCATGAAGGCTGAGACTTGATGCATACCCGTTGTGGGGAATTCAGTGATCCTATGCTGCCGAGAAAAGCCTCTAGTGAGTTCATACACGGCCCGTACCCCAAACCAACACAGGTGGTCAGGTAGAGAATACCAAGGCGATCGAGAGAACTGTGGTTAAGGAACTCGGCAAAATGCCCCCGTAACTTAGGGAGAAGGGGGACCACGCCCGGTGACGGTCTTTACGGCCTGAGCTGGGGGTGGTCGCAGAGACCAGAGAGAAGCGACTGTTTACTAAAAACACAGGTCCGTGCGAAGACGTAAGTCGATGTATACGGACTGACGCCTGCCCGGTGCTGGAAGGTTAAGAGGACCGGTTAGCCGCAAGGCGAAGCTGAGAATTTAAGCCCCAGTAAACGGCGGTGGTAACTATAACCATCCTAAGGTAGCGAAATTCCTTGTCGGGTAAGTTCCGACCTGCACGAATGGCGTAACGACTTCTCTGCTGTCTCGACCACAGACTCGGCGAAATTGCACTACGAGTAAAGATGCTCGTTACGCGCGGCAGGACGAAAAGACCCCGGGACCTTTACTATAGCTTGGTATTGGCGTTCGATTCGGTTTGTGTAGGATAGGTGGGAGACTGTGAAGCATGCACGCCAGTGTGTGTGGAGTCGTTGTTGAAATACCACTCTGATCGTATTGACCGTCTAACCTCGGCCCATGATCTGGGTTAGGGACAGTGCCTGGTGGGTAGTTTAACTGGGGCGGTTGCCTCCCAAAGAGTAACGGAGGCGCCCAAAGGTTCCCTCAGCCTGGATGGCAATCAGGTGTTGAGTGCAAGTGCACAAGGGAGCTTGACTGTGAGACTGACACGTCGAGCAGGGACGAAAGTCGGGACTAGTGATCCGGCACCGGCAAGTGGAAGCGGTGTCGCTCAACGGATAAAAGGTACCCCGGGGATAACAGGCTGATCTTCCCCAAGAGTCCATATCGACGGGATGGTTTGGCACCTCGATGTCGGCTCGTCGCATCCTGGGGCTGGAGTAGGTCCCAAGGGTTGGGCTGTTCGCCCATTAAAGCGGCACGCGAGCTGGGTTTAGAACGTCGTGAGACAGTTCGGTCTCTATCCGCCGCGCGCGTAAGAAACTTGCGGAAAGCTGTCCCTAGTACGAGAGGACCGGGACGGACGAACCTCTGGTGTGCCAGTTGTTCCACCAGGAGCATCGCTGGTTAGCTACGTTCGGAAGGGATAACCGCTGAAAGCATCTAAGCGGGAAGCCTGTTCCAAGATGAGGTTTCTCACCACCATCGCGTGGTTAAGGCCCCCCACAGACCATGGGGTTGATAGGCCGGAACTGGAAGCGCAGCAATGCGTGGAGGTGACCGGTACTAATAGGCCGAGGGCTTACACACACAACAAGTTTTCAAAAAGACAAGTTCGCGTCCACTGTGCAGTATCTGAAACAACACACCCGCCACACACACGTGTGGCCGGGCCTTGTTTCACAGAGTTACGGCGGCCATAGCGGCAGGGAAACGCCCGGTCCCATTCCGAACCCGGAAGCTAAGCCTGCCAGCGCCGATGGTACTGCACTCGCGAGGGTGTGGGAGAGTAGGTCACCGCCGAACACAA
>NZ_JBSHCV010000037.1:0-4677 GCF_053615975.1 Dietzia sp. NPDC055877
ACCGGCACCAGCCCGCCAGCCCCGGACCACTACCCACCACCCACCACACCCACAGACGCCGGGGGCCAGCCTGGGTATCCCGACTCTTCCACGTCGGGGCGACGAGGATCGCTGCAGACCGGCGGCAATCGACCGTGCAGCTAACGACTGCGCGCTTTGGACGATTGCGGCCGAGCGACCGATCGGATACGCGTGGCTGATGGCCCACAGTGAGCAGGAGCGCCCTGATCTGGCCTGAGTTGGACCTCCTTAGTTCCCCGCTGAGATAACGCTGGTGATGGCTTGGGCGTCGTCGTCCAGCGGAGTGCGGGCGGTGAGCTCGTGTCCGTCGACGTCGATGACGACGGTATGGATCCGACGCAGGATCCGCACGATCTTCTTGATCGACATGCCGGTGCAATTCTGCAGGTGACGGGCGATCGCGAGGGCCACGAAGACGATGGTCAGGTGTGCTTCTATCGAGTCGCGGGTGCGGTGAAAGATCGGCCGTGCTTTCAGATCCGACTTGGCCATTCGGAACGACTGCTCGACCTTCCACAAATCGTGATAGGCGGCTACGACGGCGTGGCCATCCATGATCTTCGGGTCGATGTTGGTGACGTAGCCCTTGTAGCCGGCCGACTGGCGGGCCCGCTCGATCGACGCCTCGTCCAGTGCGACGATTTGGCCGGTGACCTTCACGAACCGCTGCTTCTTGAGCGGTTCCGCCCGGTCAGCAACCCTTTGGGCGCGGTCGATCTGCGCGTTCAACGTGCGTCGGTCCCGTTGGGCGCGCTGCCACTTGTAGTGCCACACCACCCTCCGGTCGCGCCGATCCCGGCCCTGGCCCATCGGGCGGATCAGCTCCACGACCTCGCCGTCGGAGATGGCGTTGCCACGCCGGCCGAAGTGGTCCTCGAGTTCCTTCGGCGCCTTGGACGTGCGGGAGGCGACGATGAACGACAGCCCCGCGTCCTCGAGGGCGTTGAGGTTCGCCGCCGAGAGCATGCCGGCATCAGCGACCACGACCATGTCGCTGACTTGATGGCGCTGCTGGAAGGCGGTGATGACCGGGATCAACGTCTTGGTCTCGGCCTTGTTGCCCTCGAATACGTGGATATCCAGCGGGAACCCGTCCCGGGCCACCAGTAGGACGACGGTGATCTGCGGGTCGACGCGGCGTTCCTTGCTCATGCCGACCTTGCGTAGGCCGTCTTCCTTCTCGGCCTCGAAGTACAGGGTGGTCAGGTCGTACAACACCAGGGCAGCGCCCGGGCCGCCGGCGGCGGTGACATGCTCCCAGCACGCGGTCGCCAGCATCGTGCGGTAATCGCGTTCGACGCAGCGAGCCAGCGCCCGTTTGATGCTCGACAGGTGTGGAGCATCGACGCCGATGTCGTCCAGGACACGGGGTGTATCGAGCTTGCTGGTCGGCTCGACCAGCCGGGCGCACACAAGCGTCTTGAACGTCTCATCGGCCACGGCATCGAAGCCAAGGGCGTCGAAGGTGCTGGTCAACGTCTGCCACAACAGTTCACTGGAGTGTCGGCGCACTACCGCCTCCCCGCCGGAACGGACCTGCGGTCCCGGCTCCAAGCCCAGGTCCAGCGGCTGCTGACCAGCGTGGATCTTGCCCCTAGCCACCGCGATCAACGCCGCCAGCTCGCCCTCGGTGTGCGCGGACCCGATGTGCTCCAAGATCTTCCGCTGACCGCGGATCTTCTCCACGATCTGCACAGCCGTCGCTCCCGACGACGTCTTCACCTTCCGCACGAACGGGCTCACACCCACAACCTACAGCCCGGCTAGTGCCCCGAATCCCTGACCCGAATTCTGCTGACCAGCAACGATGGACGCCGGTGGCCCCCAGAACCCATCAAGAGGTCCAACTCAGGTCTGGGGGCTGGGCTGGGCGGGGAGACGAAGCGCGGCGCTGTATTGGGTGGCTTGGTGGCCGAGATCGAGTCCGGTGCGCCCAGCATCAGCAGGCCTGCCTGCGGATCGCTAGATGGCGGGCTTTTCGTCGGCGCGAGTACCGCGGCGTGGGTGACGACGAGGCGGCCGGTCATCCCGGCGGCAACGAGCTCGCCGGCGAGGATCCTTCCCCAGCGGCCGATTGGCGTGGTCAAGGTAGCCACGATCCGTCTCCTGTCGTAGGGGAGGGACTCGAGTCGGAAGAACAAGTTCGTCGTGTCGGAGTCGAACGGGATGTAGTCGACCTGGTTGAAGACGAGCAGCTACATCGATGCTCGCCTCGCGTAGCTCGGCTTCGAGACGGGTAGCTGCGTGGCCTTCGAACTGCCCGGGGTAGCCGGCGGCGATCGCGTTTCAACCGGCTGTGTCCGCCAGGAGTGTGGGGAAGTCCTTTCGCATGTGCGGCTGCCGAACGTGCGAGGGTGGTCGGCATCTTGAACACCCTGGCGGCACAGACGACCGGGGCGGCTTTACTGCTCAAGCCGCTGCCTCTGAGCCGAGGGGCACGACGCCTGCGATAGGCGAGGTCGTACAGGTCGTCGTAGCCGCGTACCGACGGTGCTAACAGCTCGAGGAACCGAGCCGGCTGCCGGTTACTCGCTGGCTCGATGTAGTCCATCTAATCGAAACCGACGGAGTGCTGGCGCACTGATCGGCACGCAAGGCTGGGATCGATGTGGATATGGGCGTCGTGCTCTAAGAGGAAGTCGAGCGCTGTCCGCGATTCGAGTCCTGCGAGAGCGGCCCCCACGCAGAAATGGATCCCGCGGCCGAAGCTCAGGTGCGCACCGTCGTCCCGACCCGGGTGAAACTCGTCGGGCCGGTCGAAGTACTGTTCGTCGCGGTTCGCGCGCCCCCAGAGCAGGAACACGCGAGAGTCCGCGGGCAGACGTGTGCCGCCGAGTTTGGTATCGCTGACCACGTGGCGGTAGTGGCCCACGAAGGGCGCGTCGAGCCTGAGAACTTCTTCGATGAACTCATCCCGCCGGGGCGGAACGTCACGCATGGCGGCGAGATGCTCAGGGTGTCGGCCGAGACGTCATGCCAGGGATCCGAGGTGGCCGACGGTTGATTCAATTCCGGCCACGATGAGCTGGACAAGGACGTAAGTCGCGACGTCGTGGTCGATGTCTGAGTTGTTTACCAGGCGTGCCAGGTCTCCGACCACGGTAGGGGGAAGGACGACCCGGGCCCGGTGGAGCCGCTCATCGAGGAACGCCATGAAGTTCCCGGCACTGTTGACCGCGTCGTCCAGTTCGTCCTGGGTCACCACGCCGTCGAGGATCGCGGGGCTGGCGAAGGCCCAGGTCAGTAGTTGGTCTCGGTGCTGCGGAACGCCGATGAGCTCGGCGACGACCGCCGCTGGGAGTTTCTCGGCGATCTCGGTGACCCAGTCAATTCCGTCGTCGTAGCTCTCCGACCACAGTTGTCGGATGGTCTGGTCTACAAATGGTGCCCAGGACCGCAGCTTTCGTGGCGTCAGTGACGGAAGGACAAGCGTGCGGTGGATTCGGTGGGTCTGTCCGTCGGCAGTAGCCAAGGCGTGGATGGGGGACCCGAGTCCGGCGACGGGACACTCCGTGATTGCCCCGTGTTCGTCGATGACCATCGTGGCGGTGAGATTGGACGAGAACTCCGCGGTCCGCGCGGTCACGTCGGCGATCAGGTCCCGGGACCGTACCAAGTAGAAGGTCGAGTCGCCGAGTCGCTCGATCGGCGGGCCCGGGTGTGTCGACTCGGAAGGATCATCATCTGCTGTGCGGTAGTCATGGCTGACAGACTCGCGCATCAGCCCGTGCAGGTCGACGCCTCCGCAGACATCCGAGACGGCGCGCGCTGCCGTGCGCGCAGGGTGTTTCACGCCGCCTTCGTACGCTGCGCCGACGTTGCGACGGCCGGGAAGGGGTGTCTCATAATGAGATATGACCGAAGACTGGTTGCTGGGTGCGGCGAGGGACCGACACGCACGCGATCGCCTGCTAGCCGTGGCCTCGTCGCTGATTGTTGAGAAGGGAAACGACGGGCTCGATGTCTCAGAACTCGCGCGCCGGGCACACTGCTCACGGGCGACCGTCTACCGACACGTTGGAGGTAGGGCGGCGATCATCGAAGCGGTTCTCACACGGTCTTCGGCGCGCATCGTCGAGGAAGTTGCCGCGCACGTGGAGGGGCTCACGGGGCGGCGGCGTGTTATCGCCGCTTTGGCATCCGCGCTGGCGGCGGCCCGCCGTGACCGCATCGCATCACAGTTTTTCTCTTCCGGCGTTGCCGCGCAGTCCCAGGCGCTCATCGAGTCGCAGACCGTATCCGGTATCGCTGCCGAGCTGATCGGACTGAAGCAGCCGCCCGATGAGCACGTCCAGCTCGCGGTTCGAGTACTGCTCTCGTTCCTCTGGTGGCCCGCCGGCGAAGGGGAACAGACCCAACTCGATCTCCTTGCCGACTTCGTGGCAGATCGCGGTGCGCAGCACTCGAGGTGACCGGTACTCCAGCTCGAGTTCGCGGCCCGGGCATTGATGGCGCGCGGTCGATAATACATCGGAGCCTGTTTCCCGGGCCGGCGCTCGAGGTCGGACCGCCACTTCGATTCAACCGAGGGGACCGGTTCTGCCGAAGCTCCAGATCTGAGCACGTGCAACAGAGCGATGGTGTAGCGACGTTCATGCCCGTTGACCTGGGGATTTGGTGTTGTGTTGGGGTGCGTGTAACTTTATCGGAGCCGCC
>NZ_JBSHCV010000038.1:0-4264 GCF_053615975.1 Dietzia sp. NPDC055877
TCCGTCCAATCTCCGCCAAGCATGCTCAAGCTTCACGATTTTTGCAACAGAGCCCACACGAGTATTGAGCATAGTCGAGATTGGTGCAGATCACTTCTGATATTGAACTGTCAGGAGCTGGCTGCACAACAGCCATTACGCCCAATCAACTGGTGCAGTCGTCTTCTGAAAATGACATTTGGTATCTCTCATAAACGGATGTTTTTGAGAGAACTATCTTCGGCCTTCACACGCACGAAAGGCGGCGAAGCTCCGCCGTTAATCCGTCCGCCGGAGATCTCGCCCAGGCAGGCTGAAGGCCGAGCAAGCCTGACAGGCCCGAAAAGCCCGGCACGGGCGTCGGCGGCGATGACGGCGGCGGCATTATCCAGGGTTGATGATGGAAGTGGAGGATATCGACAACCTCTCGCGCAACCAAGACATCGCGGTCGGACTGCAAGTGATCTTGAAGCCACGGGCCCGTCCCACCCCGACATGGACCTCGATGCCCGAACGGACGTTAGATTTCGAGTTCTAGGCGTTCTGCGATGAAGGTTGGATCCCAGCCGGGATTGAAAGTGTCGACGTGGGTGAATCCGAGCCGCTCGTATAGGCCACGCAGGTTCGGGTGGCAGTCGAGCCGCAGCTTGGCGCACCCCTGCGTTCGCGCGGCATGGCGGCAAGCCTCGATCAGCGCGGAGCTGACACCCCGGCCCGCATGTGTCCGTCGCACCGCGAGCTTGTGCAGATATGCGGCCTCCCCCTTGAGGGCGTCGGGCCAGAACTCGGGATCCTCGGCCGACAAGGTGCAACAGCCGACGATGCCGTCGCTGCAACTCGCGACTAGGAGCTCGGATCTCAGGACGAAGGTCTCCGCGAATGTCCGGTCGATCCGCGCGACGTCCCAGGCGGGCGTTCCCTTGGCGGACATCCACGCCGCAGCGTCGTGCATCAGCCGCACAACCTCGTCGATATCACCCGAGCAGGCGACCCGAACGTTCGGAGGCTCCTCGCTGTCCATTCGCTCCCCTGGCGCGGTATGAACCGCCGCCTCATAGTGCAGTTTGATCCTGACGAGCCCAGCATGTCTGCGCCCACCTTCGCGGAACCTGACCAGGGTCCGCTAGCGGGCGGCCGGAAGGTGAATGCTAGGCATGATCTAACCCTCGGTCTCTGGCGTCGCGACTGCGAAATTTCGCGAGGGTTTCCGAGAAGGTGATTGCGCTTCGCAGATCTCCAGGCGCGTGGGTGCGGACGTAGTCAGCGCCATTGCCGATCGCGTGAAGTTCCGCCGCAAGGCTCGCTGGACCCAGATCCTTTACAGGAAGGCCAACGGTGGCGCCCAAGAAGGATTTCCGCGACACCGAGACCAATAGCGGAAGCCCCAACGCCGACTTCAGCTTTTGAAGGTTCGACAGCACGTGCAGCGATGTTTCCGGTGCGGGGCTCAAGAAAAATCCCATCCCCGGATCGAGGATGAGCCGGTCGGCAGCGACCCCGCTCCGTCGCAAGGCGGAAACCCGCGCCTCGAAGAACCGCACAATCTCGTCGAGCGCGTCTTCGGGTCGAAGGTGACCGGTGCGGGTGGCGATGCCATCCCGCTGCGCTGAGTGCATAACCACCAGCCTGCAGTCCGCCTCAGCAATATCGGGATAGAGCGCAGGGTCAGGAAATCCTTGGATATCGTTCAGGTAGCCCACGCCGCGCTTGAGCGCATAGCGCTGGGTTTCCGGTTGGAAGCTGTCGATTGAAACACGGTGCATCTGATCGGACAGGGCGTCTAAGAGCGGCGCAATACGTCTGATCTCATCGGCCGGCGATACAGGCCTCGCGTCCGGATGGCTGGCGGCCGGTCCGACATCCACGACGTCTGATCCGACTCGCAGCATTTCGATCGCCGCGGTGACAGCGCCGGCGGGGTCTAGCCGCCGGCTCTCATCGAAGAAGGAGTCCTCGGTGAGATTCAGAATGCCGAACACCGTCACCATGGCGTCGGCCTCCGCAGCGACTTCCACGATGGGGATCGGGCGAGCAAAAAGGCAGCAATTATGAGCCCCATACCTACAAAGCCCCACGCATCAAGCTTTTGCCCATGAAGCAACCAGGCAATGGCTGTAATTATGACGACGCCGAGTCCCGACCAGACTGCATAAGCAACACCGACAGGGATGGATTTCAGAACCAGAGAAAGAAAATAAAATGCGATGCCATAACCGATTATGACAACGGCGGAAGGGGCAAGCTTAGTAAAGCCCTCGCTAGATTTTAATGCGGATGTTGCGATTACTTCGCCAACTATTGCGATAACAAGAAAAAGCCAGCCTTTCATGATATATCTCCCAATTTGTGTAGGGCTTATTATGCACGCTTAAAAATAATAAAAGCAGACTTGACCTGATAGTTTGGCTGTGAGCAATTATGTGCTTAGTGCATCTAACGCCTGAATTAAGCCGAGCCGCGAAGCGGCTTCGGCTTAAATGAATAGTTAGACGTTAGACGTTCTTGGCGCCATCGCAAATATGCGAAGTTTGAGATTTTCGCTTTTCGAGCAAATCAGCGACCGCAGACTTTGCATAGCCAATGAACGCCGAAGTCTCATCTGCACGCAAAGCAAGACTATCCTTGCAAAGCCCAAGATAGGCTTGCCGCGCCTCAACCAGTATTGGCTTATGCTCAGCTGGCAAGCGCTCTAAAACCCATTCGGCGGCCACATCCTTGGGGACGATTCCTCCAGTTTCAGTGCTATACCAGATCCGAGCTAACGTGAGTACGATGTTCCGCTCCTCATTTTCCCAATCCTCATGAGTATTCCACAGCTTAAGGGTATCGGAAAGCACCTGGAGAAAGTCATGCTCTGGCACCGGCATGAAGACTTTTTGAGCCACTGGACCTACTAAAGCGATGCTGTGTTGCCTAGCTTTCGTTATTAGAATTGCAAGGTCGGCGTCCAAGGCGGCTGGCTCGAAGACACCTTCAAGAATATCCTCCCGCAGCCACTCCCCGAACTGCAGTTCTCGTCGTGCCGGATAACGCCAAGGCACTACTTCGTTGCATGCAACAACAGTTACCTCTAGCGGCCGGAGTATTGAGCTTTCGCATGGTGGTGCCGAGATATTCAAGAAATCGAGCATCAGGGAGCGTCTGGTAGCTTCATCCAAGCGTGCATCCACGGTAACCAGCAGATCAATGTCGCTATATGGTTTGAGGCCACCATCAATTGCAGAACCATACAAGTGTATGGCTTTCAGCGTTGATGCCAAATGGCGTTTAATTACATCGCGTGCCTGTGAAAGCTGTCTTGAGATTCCGGTGTGTATAGAGTTGCTCATCATGTCTAACTTTGTTTTAGGGCGACTGCCCTGCTGCGTAACATCGTTGCTGCTCCATAACATCAAACATCGACCCACGGCGTAACGCGCTTGCTGCTTGGATGCCCGAGGCATAGACTGTACAAAAAAACAGTCATAACAAGCCATGAAAACCAGCACTGCACCGTTACCACCGCTGCGTTCGGTCAAGGTTCTGGACCAGTTGCGTGAGCGCATACGCTACTTGCATTATAGCTTACGAACCGAACAGGCTTATGTCCACTGGGTTCGTGCCTTCATCCGTTTCCACGGTGTGCGTCACCCGGCAACCTTGGGCAGCAGCGAAGTCGAGGCATTTCTGTCCTGGCTGGCGAACGAGCGCAAGGTTTCGGTCTCCACGCATCGTCAGGCATTGGCGGCCTTGCTGTTCTTCTACGGCAAGGTGCTGTGCACGGATCTGCCCTGGCTTCAGGAGATCGGAAGACCTCGGCCGTCGCGGCGCTTGCCGGTGGTGCTGACCCCGGATGAAGTGGTTCGCATCCTCGGTTTTCTGGAAGGCGAGCATCGTTTGTTCGCCCAGCTTCTGTATGGAACGGGCATGCGGATCAGTGAGGGTTTGCAACTGCGGGTCAAGGATCTGGATTTCGATCACGGCACGATCATCGTGCGGGAGGGCAAGGGCTCCAAGGATCGGGCCTTGATGTTACCCGAGAGCTTGGCACCCAGCCTGCGCGAGCAGCTGTCGCGTGCACGGGCATGGTGGCTGAAGGACCAGGCCGAGGGCCGCAGCGGCGTTGCGCTTCCCGACGCCCTTGAGCGGAAGTATCCGCGCGCCGGGCATTCCTGGCCGTGGTTCTGGGTTTTTGCGCAGCACACGCATTCGACCGATCCACGGAGCGGTGTCGTGCGTCGCCATCACATGGGCTCTGTTGCAAAGATTGGCGGCAGTCAGAGGTAGGCTGTCGCTCTGCGCCGAT
>NZ_JBSHCV010000039.1:0-3182 GCF_053615975.1 Dietzia sp. NPDC055877
CCGTCCAATCTCCGCCAAGCATGCTCAAGCTTCACGATTTTTGCAACAGAGCCCGGCCAAGGACGACGACCGCGAGCCAACCCCGTAGGGTCGGCAAAGTAGTTGCGTTTCGATCGGGTAGTTTCTGCGGTTCCCAGATTACGGGCTCAAGGGTCGTTCGTGCTGTCCGCACAGGCCTCAGTCAACCTGCGTCTCGATGCAGTAGCGTCGCAGTTCTGCGATCATCGAGGTCTTGGGGGTGCTGACGAAGCGGAACGCATGGCTGAAACGGACGCGCATTCCTCCAGCCTCGAGGTAGCCGTCGCAGGAAGCGCGTCGTCCGTGGGTGACGACAGAAATGACCTCCACCCGCTCGGGAGAACGGCGGGCGCACCTCTCGGGCTGCACTGGGGCCGCTGTGTGTGGATTTCTCGATGAGCGTCCAGCTCATGTCATCGGCAAGCCACTCGGAGAGGGCCTCCAGCTCTCCCTTGGCCCGGTTCACAACCAAGTCTCCGTCGACGCACTTCCGTGAAGACTCATGGTGCTATGGCTCGATCCGATGCGCCCGGCCCTTCTCCGCGATCGGCACGCACATTTCGATGGGTCTATCAGGCTCCCAGCTGACCTGTCCTTGGTAGATGATGCCGAGTTTCCCGGTGGCGCCGTCTCGCTAGTCGGCCATGGCGAAGCAGTGTCGCCGCCGTGTTGCTCCTGCTCACGTCTCACAACTCACATCGAGTCGCCGCTCGCCCAAGAGCCGAACTTCGGGGACGCTGCTGTACCACGCATGATGAGAATCACGCAGGGCACGTAGAGTGCTGCGGCGCAGAGCCAGAGGAAGCCGTCGGCGTTGATGTAAGTGAGCGCGAAGATCGTTGTGAAAGCGACCGGTCCGAAGATCGATGTGACGCTGTTGATGCTGGCGAGCACACCCTGGAGGCGCCCTTGGTGCTGTTCATCGACGCGCTGGGAGAGAAGGGTTTGCAGAGCGGGGAGGCCGATGCCACCGATCCCCAGTGCCGCCAAGATAGGTGCCATGGAAAATGCGTCAGTGACAATCGCCAGGCCTACGAGACCCAAGGCGTCGGTAATACACCCGATGATGACTGTTTTTGCCTCACCGATCCACTCCACGATGCGGCCAGTAAGGAGGGCCTGCACGAGAACCTGTACGATCCCGAAAACGGACAGGGAGATTCCAACTTCGACGGGACTCCAGTCGAGGCGGTGTTCAGTAAACAGCACCCAGGTCGCACCTGGAGCCTGCCCAATGAATTGAACAAGGCCGAATGCGATTAATAGGAAGGTAATCCCAGGCACCGCGCTGAGGCCGGGGCGACCACGATGCTGAGCGAGCGACGCAGAGCGCGCAGGGGAATCAGGACGGGTCTCGCGTAACAGGATAAAGGTGAGTGCCAGATTGCTCGCTGAGAGAAGAGCAGCGAGCAAAAACGGCAGATGTGGCGAGATGGCACCGAACAGTCCACCCATGGCTGGCCCCGCGATCATTCCGCCGCCATAGCAGGCACTGAGTAAACCGAAACGCTTGGCGCGCTGGTGGGGTGGCGTGATGTCGGCGATCACGGTGGCGGTGACCGCATTGGTCGCTCCGGTTATCCCAGCCACTGCGCGGGCGATATAGAACACCGACAGAGCGGACGTCGTGGCGAGCACGAGATAGTCGACGGTCGCACCGGCCAGGGAAACAAGCAGCACCCGGCGGCGGCCGAATCGGTCCGACAGCGTTCCCAGTACGGGGGCAAAGATGAACTGCATTACCGCGTAGAGCGCGATCAGCACTCCGACGTTCAGCGGAACCGCATCAGCGGTGACCCCTGCCTCGTGTAGCAGTGCGGGAAGAATCGGCATCACCAGGCCCATGCCGGCGGCGTCGAGGCTAGCCGTGATGAGGACCGTGGCCAACGAGCCACGAGCGGAAGTGAGAGATGACACCTTATCAACGATAAAGTTATCGATGATAAAGTGCAAGCATGGCTCAGAAACAAGCGCGACTCGATCGTGCAGCAGTCTTGCGCGGTGCGAGGCATGTGCTCAATAACACGGGGATCGACGGTTTCACCACACGGGCGCTGGCTGCGCATCTGCGGGTGCAGCAGCCAGCGCTCTACTGGCACTTTCGGACAAAGGCCCACCTGCTCGGATCGCTCGCAGCTGATGTGCTTGATCGCGAACACCACGCCTCACTCCCAGAGTCAGGGGAGCGCTGGGACGACTTTCTCCTGCGCAACGCGCGGAGCTTCCGGACAGCGCTTCTGGCAGTCCGGGATGGAGCACGGCTGCACGCAGAGTTTCACCGTCAAAAGAGTGACCAGATGCCAGCGGGCTCGGATGCCCCCGAAAGTCAGATCGAGTTTCTCGTGTCCGAAGGATTCGCTGAGGGCTCTGCGGTCCGAGCTCTCATGGCTATCAGCCGCTATACGGTCGGTTTCGTACTAGAAGAACAAACAGCGCTCGACAACGGATGTGAGCCTGTCGATCAAGACCTAGATTTCGAGTTCGGGTTAGTTGCAATGGTTGAAGGGCTGGCATCAAAGCGATGAGGGATGCTCGCACTTTGGGTCTCTGCGTCAGTAAGGTCAATCCTTTCCCGCTCCCGCAGCACCTCCTCCGCGATACTGACGATTCGCTCATGGCTACGGGGCTCACAAACGAGCAAATCAGGGACCGTGTGCATGTCGCGTCGCGATCGCGGAACGGCACATCAGCAGCATCTTCACCATGCTCGACCTTAACGAGCGCACAGGGAACAAGCGCGTCATCGCCGTCCTCGAGTACCTCAAGAACTAAGCGTCGAGTGCGCGACCGGCGCGATGACCATAGGTAACGGCGGTTTAGCATCGGTGCCGCATCTTGACACGACTCAATCCGCGACAGCTAACCTCCGCATATGGAGTTCGACGGAATGGAGATCCCCGACGATATCGAGGTCACGGTCTGGGGGAGCAACGAGCACCGGCTCTGTAACGTCTGCCGCGCAGAATGCGACCCCGAGCCGAGCGGCGCCGACGGGTACGGCGTGCGAATCATCTACGTCTGCCGCGACCACGGACTCCAATCCGTCGTGGACCCATTCGAGCATCTCCGTTGAAGCGCGCTCTTCGCTATCTCCCTGCATTGACGCAAAGGCTCTGTTGCAAAGATTGGCGGCAGTCAGAGGTAGGCTGTCGCTCTGCGCCGAT
>NZ_JBSHCV010000040.1:0-2542 GCF_053615975.1 Dietzia sp. NPDC055877
CAGGCCACACCCACTAAATCCGGGTATCCATACACACATTCTGGCCTTTAACCCGGTGTCGCACCGTCCGGGCCGGGGCCGGGCGAGGGACCGCGACAGGCGACGCGGGTGGCCGGTCCGGCCACCGGCGTCGCCGGCCTGCTCAGTCGATCGTCTCCTTGAGCTTGTCCTCGCGGATGAACAGCAGCATCACGGTGGCGACGAGGAGCAGTGGCACCACGACGTGGTAGATCGGAACGAGGGCGTCGTTGTACGCTCCGACGATCGCGTCGTGCAGCGGCCCGGGAAGGCCGGCGAGTATCTCCGGGCTCATCGAGTTCGCGGCGCCGGAGCCGTTCGAGAAACCTGCGGCGACCTCAGCTCCTTCGGGCCCCATCTGCTGGGCCGCGGCGGGGATCCGCTCGCCCATGAGATCGGCGAGGCGGCTGACGAACACCGAGCCGACGACCGCCGACCCCAGTGTGGCGCCGATCTGACGGAAGAAGTTGTTGGACGCGGTGGCCGTGCCGACCATGGTGATGGGGAACGAGTTCTGCACGATGAGGACCAGCAGCTGCATGCACAGGCCGAGTCCGAAGCCGAACACGAACAGGACCACCCCGAGGTGCGTGAGGGTGTCCTCGGCCCGGAGCGAGCCGATCAGCCAGAGGCCGACGGCCATGACCACCGAGCCGACCACCGGGTACCACTTGTAGCGGCCGGTGCGGCTGACGATGTTGCCCACGACGATCGAGGTGCCCATCATCCCGGCCATCATCGGCGTCATCATGAGGCCGGCGGCGGTGGGGCTGAGCCCGTGGACCATCTGGATGTAGGTGGGCAGGTAGGCGATGCACCCGAACATCGACACGCCGATGATGAGCCCGGCCGCGGTGGACAGGGTGAAGTTGCGCTGGCGGAACAGGGTCATGGGGATCAGCGGATCGGCGGAGCGCAGCTCGACCAGGACGAACGCGACCGCGCAGACGAGGAACACTGCGCCCAGGGCGAAGATCGCCGGGTCGGTCCAGCCGAACCGGTGGCCGCCCCACGACGAGAGCAGGATGAGCGCGGTGGTGCCGGTGGCCATGAGGAGCGTGCCGGCCCAGTCCGTCCGTCGGCCGGCGCCGCGGCGGGGGAGACGGAGGAAGGCCACCGCCACGACCAGGGCTAGGAGGCAGACCGGGAGGTTGAACCACAGCGCCCAGCGCCAACCGGGCCCCTCGGTGAAGAACCCGCCGAGGAGTGGCCCGAGGACGGAGGAGAGCCCGAAGACCGCGCCCATGATGCCCATGTACCGACCGCGCTGGCGGGCGGGCACGACGTCGGCGACGATCGCCTGCGACAGGACCATGAGCCCGCCGCCGCCGAGGCCCTGGATGGCGCGCGCAACGATGAGGACGTCGATGTTCCAGGACAGTGCGCCGAGGAGCGAGCCGGCGGAGAACAGCAGTATCGCGGCCACGAACAGGGGCTTGCGGCCGATCTGGTCACCGAGCTTGCCGTATACCGGCAGGCCGATGGTCATGGTGAGCAGGTAGACGGTGATGACCCAGCTCATCCGGTCGACGCCGCCGAGGTCGGCGACGATGGTCGGGAGCGCGGTGGCGAAGATCATCTGCCCCAGGGACACGATGAGCATCCCCAGCAGCAGCGAGGTGAAGACCAGCGGGACGTTGTGGCCGGGCGCGGCCGGGGCGTTCGTCTCCGCGTGTGGTCGGGTGGTGGTGTCGGTCATACTGACCTCTCTGAGAGGGCTGCGAGCTGGGCGAGTTGGCCGAGGGCCATGAGGCAGTCGGCGTTGAGGTCGGCGAGGGTGGCGTGTTCGCGGGTGAGCCAGGTCGACAGCCCGAGGCTCCCGGAGGCGGCGATCAGCGCGACGTAGGCACGCGCCTCGGCGTCGACGGGGACGGTGGTGAGCCGCCGTAGCTGTGGGCTCCGTCCGAAATGCTGGGTGAGCAGGTCGACGAGCCGGAGCTGGAACTTCGACGAGGCGGTCATCCGCGCGGCGGCCAGGTCGGGGTGCTCACGGAAGATGGCGCGCCGACGCTGCAGAAGGACGGCGGTCTGCGCGTCGTCGGCCGTGCGGACCGCGGCGAACGCCGAGAGGAACAGCGTGAGCAGGGCGCGCGGGACGTCCGGGTCGGCCCCGACGAGGAACTCCGCGCGTGCGGCGTCGGGGACGTCCTCGGGGGTCGTGCCGATGACCGCGGCCTCCTTGGAGGCGACGTAGTTGAAGAAGGTCCGCTTGGAGACCTCGGCGGCCGCGCAGATCTGGTCGACGGTCACCGCGTCGTAGCCGTGCTCGAGCACGAGCGACGTGGCGGCGTCCTCGATGGCGACCATCGTCGCGCGCCGCTTGCGCTCGCGGAGCGAGTCGGCGTCGGGTGGGGAAGTCATGGCGGAAGCCTAGCCAAACTTTGCACCGAGTGCATATTTATACCTGGTGAACTTCGACACCCTCCTGATTTGGAATCCGGAACCGGGTCTGCCTATAGTGGTTCCGCACTAAGCCCCCGTCGTCTAGCGGCCTAGGACGCCGCCCTCTCACGGCGGTAGCGTG
>NZ_JBSHCV010000041.1:0-2091 GCF_053615975.1 Dietzia sp. NPDC055877
TCTCGGGGGAACTCACCGCTCATCTCGGAGTGTCCACCAAGACGGGAACGGTCCAAACCGGGCGGCTCAACCGGCGGTTCGAATGCCAACGGCAGTACGTACTCGGTCAGTCTGGAAGAAGCGTGGGAGCGGTCCAGGTGCAGCAGGACGGGGGCGGAGTCGTCCATGACCCACAAGTCAGCGCCGTGCGCTGCGACATCGCCGGCCTGGAATCGATACGAATCGTCGGCAACATCGTCCAAGTCGAGATCGACCAAGACGCCGCTTTCTTCTATCTCGCCGTGCTCGGCGAAGTGGAACCACTTCGGCCAGTATCGATCCGGCGACGCACCTAAGTCAGTCAGCCGTTCGGTCCCCGGCACGTAGTCGTGCGAGTTGCCGGTTCTCCTGGCTTGGCGCTCGACAAGTTGGAGCCGACGCACTCTGCCCGTGACCACGCCCGGCCGGCCCGGCACTGAGTGGTGAAAGTTAGGCGTGAGGAAACCGGTCACATGCGTCAAACCGGCAGCCGGGCGGTGGTGGTGCCACGTGGCGGTCCACCCGTTACCGGTGACCTCGAACGGCCACCGTAGGGTCTCGTCCCGCTCTTGCCAGGGGGCCTGTCCGAACTTGGGCTGCACCGTGACGCGGTAGGTGGTCGTACCCGGCCTGCTGGCAACCGCTGATGTGACCAAAGAGAGTCTGACGCTGACGACATCGCCTACATGAAGCGGGCGGAGAGTTCCGTCTTCGAAAATTTCATGGCCCACGAGCACTTGAATAACTCGGGCCGTGCTTCCGGAATTCATTGATGAGCCCCACGCACTAGGCGGACCGGTGGGCGAAGCCACCGGGCGCGAGGTTACCTGTGGCGGGAACGTATCACGCTCACATCAGCAGAGGTTGGATACGCCCCGACTAAAGCCGTGCAGGCGAGCCCCGCCTCTCTCCGCCGCAATGCGTAGATGACAGATCCCTGCAGGCCGTACGACATCCAAGTGAGAAACCGACACGGTGGCTGAGGGCCGACACGGGGTCGATTACACGCTCGTCACCGTGCTCACCTGACCCGCCAACCAAACCTGCGAGAACCCGCCAAACGAAGTTGAAGGTCACACCGTGGGGTCTAGGATCTATTGATACAGATTCCGGCTGAAAGGGTCTTCGATGGCTGATCGGATCGGGACGTTGCTGAACCGTTCGGGTGACGGTGGCGAGGAGGTGCTCATCGTCAGCCGCGGGAAGGTGCGGACTCGGTTCCGCCGCCGGGACGAGTTGGGTTGGAACTTTCGGGTGGAGTCAACGGACTCGGAGAACATCATCGAGCAGAACCCGAAACGAAAGCCGAAGACGGATCCGAAGCCGGCTCGCCGAGCTTCGCGTCCTCGCGGACAGCGGGTGGCGTACGTGCGGGTGTCGGCCGCCGATCAGAACGAGGCGCGCCAGCTCGAGGCGGTGGGGGAGTGCGACCGGGTCTATATCGAGAAACAGTCGGCACGCTCGCGTGCCGATCGCGTGAAGCTCGAAGAGTGCATCAGGTATCTCCGGGACGGTGACGAGCTGGTGGTCGCCTCGATGGACCGACTCGCCCGTTCCCTGGTCGATCTCAAGCAGATCGTCGGCGAGATCACCGCGAAGGGCGCGAGCGTGGAGTTCGTCCACGAGCGGGCCACCTACGCTGCTGGTGCCCAGGATCCTCGAGCGGATCTGATGCTGTCACTGCTCGGGGCGTTCGCCGAGTTCGAGAGGGCCATCATCCGTGAACGCCAGGCTGAGGGCATCGCCATCGCCAAGGCGAAGGGTAAGTACAAGGGACGCAAGCGCGTCCTGACCGACGAGCAGGTCGACAATGCCCGCGCCCGCATCGAAGCGGGGGAGGGGCCGTCGGCAATCGCCCGAGACCTAGGAGTGGGCCGATCGACGCTCTATCGGGCTCTCCAGAGAGCTGGCGAAGGGGCCACTCGTGTAACGCCGTAGCTAACCTGCTGGGAAGGGCGCGAAGTGTCGGAGAGCTTTACGACTCCGAGATCATGCGTACAAGCAGTTCTGCGCTCTCCGACCTGACTTCCACAAGTTTTAGTGTCACCCTGCGTTGATCGCGTCGATGACGGC
>NZ_JBSHCV010000042.1:0-1662 GCF_053615975.1 Dietzia sp. NPDC055877
GACCTGACTTCCACAAGTTTTAGTGTCACCCTGCGTTGATCGCGTCGATGACGGCTCGCGCGGCGTCCGGGATTGTGGGCTCGACGAGCATTTCGTGGTCGCCGATGGCGACGGTGACCGTGCGCAGCGGCCGCAGGGTGGTGACGATCTTCTTGATCGACATGCCGGTGACGTCCTGCAGGTGCCGCGCCACGGCCAGGGCGGCAAACACGACGGTCAGGTGAGCTTCGATCGCATCGCGGGTGCGGTGGAAGATCGGGCGCGCCCTCAGGTCGGCCTTGGCCATGCGGAAGGACTGCTCGACCTTCCAGAGGTCGTGATAGGCCGCCACGACGGCATGGCCGTCCATCACGGCCGGGGCGATGTTTGTGACATACCCCTTGTAACCTGCAGACTCGCGGGCCCGCTGGATCGAGGCCTCGTCCAGGATTACCTTCTGGTCGGTGACCTTGACGAACCGCTGCTTCTTGAGTGGTTCTGCCCGGTCGGCCACGCGTTGGGCGCGGTCGATCTGCGCGTTCAGCGTCCGCCGGTCTCGCTTGGCTCGCTCCCATTTGTAGTGCCACACCACCCGCCGGTCTCGCCGGTCCCGGCCCTGGCCCATTGGGCGGATCAGCTCCACGACGCCGTCGTCGGCAATCAGATTGCCGCGGCGACCGAAATGGTCCTCGAGCTCCTTGGGCGCCTTGGAAGTGCGGGAGCCGACGATGAACGACAGGCCAGCATCTTCCAGCGCATTGAGGTTGGCCGCCGACAGCATGCCCGCATCGGCCACCACGACCATGTCGCTGATCTGGTGGCGCTTTTGGAAAGCCGTGATGACCGGGATTAGCGTCTTGGTCTCTGCCTTGTTGCCCTCGAAGACGTGCACGTCCAGCGGGAACCCATCGCGGGCCACCAGCAGGCCGACGGTGATCTGCGGGTCGACCTTGCGCTCTTTACTCATACCGACTTTGCGCAGGTCATCTTCTTTTTCGGCCTCGAAATACAAGGTGGTCAAGTCGTAGAGCACCAACGCCACACCGGGGCCGCCGGCGCGGTTGACGTGGGCCCAGCAGGCGGTGGCGATCAGCCCGCGGTAGTCCCGGCCGACCACTCGCTGTAGGCAGTTGTAGAGCGTGTTGACGTGCGGTGGTTGCGTCCCCAATTCGCCCAGGACCCGAACCGAGTCCAACTTGCTGGTCGGCTCCACCACACGGCACAGCACCAGGTCGCGGAACACCGTATCGCCCACCACGTCGAAGCCGAGCCTGGAGTACGTACCGGTCAATCCTTGCCACAGGATCCGCGCCGTGGACTGCTGGATCCGCGCGGCTGTCGCTGCCGGCACGTCGATCACCGCGGCGCCGCGCTCACTCAACTCCAGGTCTAACGCCTGCTGATCGCCCTGGATGCGCTGCTTGGCGACCTCGATCAACGCCGCCAACTCGCCGGGGGTGTGAGCCGAACCCAGGTGCTCGCGCACCACCAACCGGCCGCTGACCCACTCGACCAACTGCACGCCCGTGGCCCCCGACCCCGTCGGCACCTTCCGAAATTTCAGCCCCACAGGCCCAACCTACCGGGCCGTTTAGTGTCACAAACGCCAGCACAGAACTCGCCCTACCAGCGCAAACCGGAATCCCAAGCGGCAGAACAGCGTCAACTTGTGGAAGTCAGGTC
>NZ_JBSHCV010000043.1:0-1441 GCF_053615975.1 Dietzia sp. NPDC055877
GGGTAAGTCCCTTGGGGTGGTGGGGTTTCGGGGCTCGCGATCTGGCTGACGATCGAGTGGCGGTCCACTAAAGAGGGCGGGCCATCGCGTAGTGGTCAATGAGTTACCGCCAAGTAGCTCACAGTAAGGACACACCACGCGATGACCCGTTCCCATTCTGACGTACGCGCCCAGCTTGATGCACTGCTGGCCGCTGATCCTCAGGCGATGTTCGCCGAACTGGTTCGGGCCGGCCTGCAGGCCCTAATCGAGGCCGAAGCCGCGGCGAAGATCGGTGCCGACCGCTACGAGCGCACCGAAGGCCGCACCACTCACCGAAACGGGCACCGCGCCAAGACGATCTCGACCCCGGTCGGAGACATCGAGGCACAGATCCCGAAGCTGCGCTCCGGGTCTTTCTTCCCGGCACTGCTCGAGCGCCGGCGCCGCATCGACCGGGCTCTGTACGCGGTGATCATGCAGGCATACGTCCACGGCGTCTCCACCCGCGCCGTGGACGACCTCGTCCGTGCACTCGGGGTCGACACCGGCATCTCCAAATCGGAGGTCTCACGGATCTGCGCCGACCTCGACGCCGAAGTCGATGCATTTCGCACCCGCACGCTGGCTCACACGCAGTTCCCTTACGTGTTCGCCGACGCCACTTTCTGCAAGGTCCGCATCGGTGCGCATGTGGTCTCCCACGCCATGGTCGTGGCCACCGGAGTTTCCGTGGACGGCACCCGCGAAGTGCTCGGCACCGCCGTGGGAGACAGTGAATCGTATGAGTTCTGGAGCGACTTCCTACGCTCGCTCAAGGCCCGCGGTCTGACCGGGGTGCACCTGGTCATCTCCGATGCCCACGCAGGCCTGAAAGCGGCCGTGGCGCAACAATTTGCTGGCGCCACGTGGCAGCGCTGTCGGGTGCACTTCATGCGCAACCTGCACGGCGCAGTGGCCTCCAAGCACGCCCCGGCAGTGACCGCGGCGGTCAAAACGATCTTCGCGCACACAGACCCGAACGAGGTGGCCGAGCAGTGGGACCAGGTCGCAGACACTTTCGCCAACTCGTTCCCCAAGGCCACCGCGATGATGCACGAGGCCAAAACCGACGTGCTGGCGTTCACCGCATTCCCCCGCGGGCACTGGCAGAAAATTTGGTCCAACAACCCCATCGAGAGACTCAACAAGGAGATCAAACGCCGCGCCGACGTCGTGGAGATCTTCCCCAACCCTGCAGCGTTCCTGCGACTGGCGACCTCGGTGGTGATCGATCAGCACGATGAATGGCAGGTTGGCCGCCGCTACCTCTCCGAGAGCTCGATGGCCGAGCTCCGCCACATCATCGCCACCAAACAACATGCCTTAGAAAGCGAGAGCGACTACGGTCAACACCCGACTCGTTGATCACTGCGCCTGACTAGACGCCGATCCGAATCCCACCACCCAACGGGGCACTATC
>NZ_JBSHCV010000044.1:0-1433 GCF_053615975.1 Dietzia sp. NPDC055877
GGGCGTGTTTGATTGTCTGTGTAAGCCGTTCTGAAGGGACGCGCAACACTGATGACTATGACCGACGAGAAGGACGCCGGACCGGCGTCGGGTAACGAGCTTGTTGCCCAGCTTCAGGCCAGCGGAGCGCTGGATGAGTTGTTCGCCAAGATCGACTCCGGCGAGGTCGCGATCACCGGGTCCGACGGGCTGCTGCCGGCGCTTTTGAAGACCTCGCTCGAGCGGGGCTTGCAGGCCGAGATGTCGAGCCATCTCGGCTACGAGAAGGGCGAGCAAGCCCCGGCCAAAAGGCCGAATGCCCGCAATGGCACCACCTCGAAGACGATCGAGTCGGAAGTCGGCTCGTTTACCGTCGACGTTCCCCGCGACCGGGCCGGGTCATTCACCCCGCGTCTGATCCGCAAGGGCCAGCGGCGTCTGGACGGGTTGGATGACATGATCATCAGCCTCTATGCCGGCGGCATGACCGTGCGCGAGATCGAGCACCACCTGGCCTCCACGATCGGTGTGGAGCTTTCGCCAGCGACGATCTCCACCATCACCGACGCGGTCGCTGACGCCGTTCTCGAGTGGCAGAACCGGCCGCTAGAGGAGTTCTATCCGGTCGTCTACCTCGACGCGATCCGGATCAAGGTTCGCCAAGATCACCGCGTGGTCGGCCGTTCGGCGTACATCGCGGTGGGCGTGGATCTTGATGGCGTCAAGCACGTGTTGGGCATCTGGGTCCAGGACTCCGAAGGCGCCTCATTCTGGGCGCACGTGTGCGCTGACCTGGCCAACCGGGGTGTGCGGGACGTGCTCATCGTGTGCTGCGACGGCCTGCAAGGGCTTCCGGAGGCGATCGAGGCCACCTGGCCGGACTCTCTGGTCCAGACCTGCGTGGTGCACCTGATCCGGGCATCGATGCGGTTCGTCTCCTACGGCGACCGCAAGAAGGTTGCCGCCGAGCTGAAGAAGATCTACACAGCCCCGAACGAGGAGATTGCGCTGGCGGCCCTGGCCGAACTTGAGGCCTCCGACTGGGGTTCGAAGTATCCGCAGACGGTCGCGACGTGGACCGCGGCGTGGGAGCGGTTTATCCCGTTCCTGCAGTTCCCGCCCATGCTGCGCCGGGTGATCTACACGACGAACTCGATCGAGTCGCTGAACTTCCAGCTTCGCAAGGTCACCAAGAACCGCGGCCATTTCCCGACTACTGAATCGGCGGTCAAGCTGCTGTGGCTGGCGATCTGCAACATCGAAGATCGTCGAGCCCGTGACCGCGCCGCTGAGAAAGGTAAGCCTGCCGGGCAGAGAAGAGCCTCAGGCCGCCTCGTCGAAGGTCAAGTGACTACGAACTGGAAACAAGCCCTCGCCCAGCTCGCCGCCGCCTACCCCGACCGCATCAACCAATATCTCTGACCACCCGCATACACAGAAATCTTGACAGGCTC
>NZ_JBSHCV010000045.1:0-1337 GCF_053615975.1 Dietzia sp. NPDC055877
AGCGCAAACCGGAATCCCAAGCGGCAGAACAGCGTCAACTTGTGGAAGTCAGGTCCGACCCCAGCGTGCCTGAGACAGCGGTGCTCAACGCATTGATCTGAGCCCTGACCCACTCAAGGCCACGCCTTGGTCCGCGGCTCTCGATCGCCCCAATCTCCTCGAGCAGATCTTGCTTCTCGTCCGCCGGCAGGTCAGCGTCTTCAACGTGATTCCGGAACTGGCTCAGCGCCGCGAGGATGTCTTCTACCGACACCTCAGGGCCGATATGGGCAGTCATCGAGTGGCCCTGTCCGCCAATCGCCTGGTTCCCAATATGTTGGGTTCCATAGTTGTCAGCCGAAACGTTCATAGTCGTCATTCCTCCGGAAAGTTGAACCTGGTCGAGACTCATCTGGCTTCTAAGGAGTCGCTGGCCCGCTGCGGTCAGACGCGCTCGGATCATTGATCCACCCCAGGCTTTGGTCCCTTCGAGGTAGCCGCCTGACTCGAGTTCCTCGACTGCCAGACTGACCTCTCGCGCGGAGAGCGACCCGGTGAAGTCCGCAGCGTCCTCACTCTTCATTAGCGCTTCTGGGGATGTCTCGGGATGAGCCGCCAGCCACTCCAGGACCCGCCTTTGCGCAAGTGAAGAGCGGTAGCTCTCGCGCATCCGGTTGGCTTCTACACGGCCACGCGTAGTCAGAATGAAGTCGAACTGACCATCTAGGGTCAGGGTGGCGTGGACTAGATCGGCAAGTTGAAGCTCGCTGTAAACAGTCTCCGCGAGTGAAGGGGGAACCACTTCGTGAGGAAGCGTGCTGGCTTGCTGTCCTGGCTGGTCGATCAACCACCGGAGTACCCGCTCTGCGTTGAACGTCATTCCAGGCATCTTGCATCTCCTTCTCCGTGGGGAGTGACTGCACGGCGGCCAGGCGGGGGTCCCGGCCGTTCTGGTCACTGTGTCATCCGGGTACGACACCAAATCCCTGCTAAGTCGATCCGCACAGCAGCCTTGTGTCGAGACGACTTGGTGAGAAGTGGGCCGCCAACGCAAGTCCAGCGAGCAGGCGCGAAATGGACATGCGCGCGGGTGGTCAACTGATGTCTCGCAAAGCTGTAGGTAGAAGAGACGGCAGGGCCGGTCGTGTTGTCCGTTTGGCGCCGACCGTGGACACGCCGACGGATGCTGCTATGTTCTCATTGAGACCTCATGCGTTTCGGAACGGCACCTCTGCGTACCCACTTTCTCGGTCTTGACCTGCCTGTTCTCGAGGCGCTCCCGTTCAATTCTTGGAGCGCGATCAGGCTCTGTTGCAAAGATTGGCGGCAGTCAGAGGTAGGCTGTCGCTCTGCGCCGA
>NZ_JBSHCV010000046.1:0-1311 GCF_053615975.1 Dietzia sp. NPDC055877
CGGGTTAAAGGCCAGAATGTGTGTATGGATACCCGGATTTAGTGGGTGTGGCCTGCGGTGATGGTGGGTTGAACATGCTCTGAAAGCATGTTCGGTGTCGGTTACTCGGAATTCCCCGCCGTGTGGTGTATGTGGATCGAAGCAGGTCAGGAACGGCAAAACCAGTTCCGGTCGCACCCGCTGGCGGTGCCGCAATTGTGGTGCGTCAACGACCCAGTCGCGCCCAGATATCTCCCGCAAAGCCGAGCTCGATCAATTCCTGACCTGGCTCCTCGGCGACCGCAGGCCCGACACCATCGCCTCCAGTGCCCGCACCTTTCGCCGCAACACCAGGTGGTGCTGGAACATCGAAGTTCCACCACCCGTGCCCGACGGGGTGGTCCACGACGTGATCATCCTCGACGGCACCTACTTCCAGTCCTGGTGCCTGCTGATCGCCACCGACGGCCACCACGTCATCGACTGGCAATGGTGCGACCGCGAGAAAAAGATCGCCTGGCAACAGATCCTAGACAGGTGGCCGGCCCCGATGATGGCCGTCATCGACGGCGGCTCCGGGCTACACAGCGCCCTGGCCGAATCTTGGCCCGACACCCGAATCCAACGCTGCTACTTCCACATCTTCCAGGTCGTGCGCCGCCACCACACCTTCAAACCCCGACTCGAAGCAGGAAAGGAGATCCTCGCCCTGACCAGGGCATTAATGAAGGTAACCGACCTGGACGAAGCCGTTTCCTGGCTTGTGGAATACCACAACTGGGAGACCCGCTGGGACGGGCTGATGCGGCTGCGTTCCTACGCCCGCCACAACGCCTTGCGCCCCGCTCACGTGCCCGCAGATCGCACCTGGTGGTACACCCACCAGTCGCTGCGCAAGACCCGTGCCTCGTTCCGCAAACTCATCCGCCAGGACCACCTGTTCACCTGGCTCGACCCCGAACTCCAGTCGCGCGCCCTGACCGGCGGGCCACTGGCAAGGACGACATCCTCACTCGAGGGCGGCCCCAACCGGGCCCTGAAGGAACTGTTCCGCCGGCACCGCGGACTGCCCGTAGAACACGCCAGACGGGCCGCGGAATGGAAACTCGACAGCCTGACCTCGCACCCGCGTCACCCGTGGAGCCTGGCTCGCCCCGAGCACTACAACCCGCCACCACGGCGATCACCACACCCCGACGACGACCCCGTCGGCCCGGTCATGGGCATCGACTTCAGCTGGGAAGACGGCAACGGAATCCAGAAAGGCTGGGGCGGCCGAACCAGCCACTAACCAACCCCGACACGCCCAGCGCTATACACACATTTTGGCCA
>NZ_JBSHCV010000047.1:0-1286 GCF_053615975.1 Dietzia sp. NPDC055877
GGCGGTCTCAGGGAGCCAGCGCAACACCGTTGATGAGTTCGTTCATCTTGACATGGGGGCTGAGGAAGCCGTGGAGGGCGCGGGGGCGGATGTTGAGAAGGTGCTCGGTCTCGGCGAGTTCGTCATCGCTGAGGGTATTGAAGTCGGTGCCTTTGGGGTAGAAGTCGCGGATCAGGCCGTTCGTGTTCTCGTTTGATCCACGCTGCCACGGTGAGTGTGGGTCGCAGAAGTAGACCTTGCAGCCGGTTGCGACGGTGAAGTTGGCGTGCCCTGCCATCTCGGTGCCCTGGTCCCAGGTGATGGTGGCCACCAGCCGGGAGGGCAGGGCCGCGATCATCTTTGACAGCACGTCGTTGACCGTGGCGCTGTCCCGGCATCCGGGTAGCCGACCGATCAGTACGTAGCGGGTCTGGCGCTCAACCAGGGTGACCAACCCCGAGTTGTTGGGGCCCACGACCAGGTCGCCTTCCCAGTGCCCGGGAACGGCCCGGTCATCGACTTCGGCGGGCCGGTCGGTCAGGCGAGCCCCGTGCAGCCACGGGCGCGAGCTCCGGTGGGGTAGCGCGGAGGCGGGAATGCGATGTTTGCGGCCCGAGCGCAGGGCTTTTTCGACCTTGAGTTCCTGCCTCAGCGCGCCCTTGCCCTGGACGTAAAGGGCCTGGTAGATGGTTTCATGTGACACCTGCATCTCCGCCCGGTCGGGAAAGGTCAACCGCAGTTCGCCGGCGATCTGTTGCGGGGAGAACCGCTGGTTCAACCGTGCGATGACTTCGCGTCGTAACTGCACCGAGTCCAGCTTGCCTGGCCGATGACGCGCACGCTTACCCACCGCCAGATGGTGGGCCAGGCGGGCGTCGTACCGGCGCCGACCCCAATGCTCGAAGCAGTGAGCGCCGACTTCCCGAGACACGGTCGAGGCGGCCACGTTCAACCCGCGGGCGATGGCCCGGATTCCAGCCGGAGTCGGAAGGTCCAGCATCGCCTGGATGAACACCCGGTCGAACAAGGTCAACCGGCGATACCTCGCCCCCGGGCGCAGCGGCCGTAGCCGACGATCTCTCACATCGGCCACGCCGCCGCGTGCACCCACTTCAAAGCTCATGCCAGCGAGCTTGGCCCACCTCCAGGCCGTCGCCGCACTGACACCCCACATCGCCGAGGCCTCACGCCCCGAGGCACCCTCGAGCAACGAGCACACCAGCCTCGCCCGCAGCCGCCAGTCCAGCTCCTTCGCCACCACATACCCCGATCCAGCCAGGGTGTTGCACTAGCTCCCTGAGACCACC
>NZ_JBSHCV010000048.1:0-1276 GCF_053615975.1 Dietzia sp. NPDC055877
TGGACCGTTCCCGTCTTGGTGGACACTCCGAGATGAGCGGTGAGTTCCCCCGAGATGGAGGGAGCGGATTATGGGATCGACTCGTCGGAACTTCACTGCCGAGTACAAGGCCAACGCGGTAAGTTTGGTTATCGATGACGGTCGTGCGATCGCTGAAGTTGCACGCAGTATCGGCGTTCACGAGATGACATTGGGGAAATGGGTGAAGAAGACCCGAGATGAGGGAAACGGCGAGTCTGACCGCCCGTTGAATGAGGACGAGCGGGCGGAACTCGAGCGCCTTCGTGAAGAAGTGAAGCACGCCCGCATGGAGGTGGAGTTCGCAAAAAAAGTAGCGACCTGGTTCGCGAAAGACCCGCGGTGAAATTCGCGGCTATCGCGGACTGGGCTGAATCCGATTCCTATCCGGTCACGTTCATGTGTGCTCAACTCGGCGTCTCGACTTCTGGCTACTACAAGTGGCGTGGCAAGTCGCGCTCAGCTCGCGACCTGCGGGACGACGAGCTGACCACGCTGATCGAGAGCCTCTATGGGCGCCTCAATGGCCGCCCCGGTGTTCGTCGTATGCGTGCGGAGCTTGCCGCCGGCGGCCACCGGGTATCGCACAAGCGGGTGTGGCGCCTGATGAAGGCCGCAGGTCTGGAAGGCCGCCACCCGAAGGCATGGAGGCGCACCACCGTCGCTGGCGACGACCCTGTTGCTGCACCTGACCTCATTGGCCGCGACTTCACGGCGGCAGAGGCGAACACCAAGTGGTGCGGCGATATCACCTACGTGCGGACATGGAACGGCTGGGCGTACTTGGCCACCGTCATCGATCTGCACTCCCGAATGGTCGTCGGATGGGCCGTGGCCGACCACATGCGCACCGACCTGGTCACCGACGCACTGGATATGGCCATCGCTCGCCGGCGACCGCCCGGGAAAGTGATATTTCACAGCGATCGCGGAACTCAATACACGTCCGGAGACTTCGACAAATACTGCACAAAAAACAATATCCGGCGATCACTGGGACGTACTGGAATATGTTTCGACAACGCGGTCGCGGAATCATTCTTCGCGAGCTTCAAGAAGGAACTCGTTCACACTCGCCCGTGGCCCACTCTTAAAGCACTCACAAAGAGCACATTCACTTGGATTGAGGAGTACTACAATAGGGTGAGGCGGCATTCCACACTGGGCTATTTGACACCGGTCGAGTTTGAACTAGGATTCAGAGACATATACGAACTCGCTGCTTAATTTCAGTGGCCACTTTAGCGGGAACACTCCA
>NZ_JBSHCV010000049.1:0-1241 GCF_053615975.1 Dietzia sp. NPDC055877
AGCGCAAACCGGAATCCCAAGCGGCAGAACAGCGTCAACTTGTGGAAGTCAGGTCAGAACATGGACGGTCGCGGTTTTCTGCTGCAGCGATACGTCCGTGACTTCGGATCCGTCTGCGGGGCCGAGCCAGTCCTCGGCGGCATCGGCAATCCGCACTGACCACACCGACGACATCGAATTGACCACCATCGGCAGGGCCACGACCAACAGGGCCACGCCGAGTATCACGTACGCTCTCCCACGTCGCGCCTCACCACTCCCGGCCTCGCGGGCATAACCGACCACGATAAGGATCACGGTCGCGGTGACGATCATCGCGACCATGTTCGATGCGAAGAGGACAATCGCTCCGAAGGCGAGTCCCGGCGCACCCGCGCCCAGGCAGACACCCGCCACGACAAGCGGGGGAACCAGGGATATTGCAATTGCCACCCCGGGGAGCACGTCCCCGACGTCTCGTCGAATCATCGCGATGACCCCCACGAATCCGGTGGCCAGTGCAGCGGTCAGGTCCATCAGCTTCGGCGAGGTGCGGCCACTGACCTGAGAGTTCGAAAGAACATTGGTCGGGTTGGGAAGGAACTGCGAGATCAGGAATCCGATCATCAGCACAAGGGCGATGCCCGCGATGACCACGAACAGACTCCGCACGATCAGTTCTCCGCGCCCGGTGGCCACCCCCAGGCCGATACCGAGGATTGGCACGGACAACGGAGCGACGATCATGGCGCCGATCACCGTGGCCGTGGAATCCCCTGCTACTCCTGATGCGGCGATTACCGCCGACAGCGTCAGCATGATCCAGAAAGCCGATCGCTTCGCCGTGGTCTCCCCAGCACTGAGGTCTAGGCGGTCGACGAGTTCATCGAGCGTACGGCGTTGAGACTCCGGTACGAGCTTTAAGGTCTCCATGGTCGGCCCTCAAGAGTGATGAGTTGTGTCCAGACATGCTTCATGTCGACTCCTCGTCCGATGGATCTGAATGTGCGGCGAGCCAGCGCCGCCCTTCGTCGTACGCACGAAGGGTCGACCGGCCGAGAACCGGTTCGGCTTCCTCCACCGTGATGGAAGGCGGTAGTCCTACATTTGCGCGGTATCGAGCCATCAAGGCGTGGTCGACCCCGCTGACGAATAGATGCCCGCCACTGGTCTCGAGTAGCGTCGCGTACTCGACAATGACGTTGAAGGATAGTGCCCCGTTGGGTGGTGGGATTCGGATCGGCGTCTAGTCAGGCGCAGTG
>NZ_JBSHCV010000050.1:0-1079 GCF_053615975.1 Dietzia sp. NPDC055877
GTTGGTGAGTTCGGCTGACAGGTGAAGGCCTCCGGTTGTGAAGTGGAGCTGTCTAGTTCTTCGCTTCACAAACCAGGAGGCCTTCGTGTCCCACGCTAACGCGACCTTGACCCCGCGTACCCGTTTGCGGTTGGCAAAGCTGATCGTCGACGACAAATGGACCTACGCCGCGGCAGCAAAAATGTTCATGGTCGCGCCCCGCACGGCTAAGAAATGGGCTGACCGATACCGGTCCGAAGGCCCAGCTGGCATGGCCGACCGCAGCTCCAAGCCCCGCACGAGTCCGAACCGCACCCGCCCTGAGATGGTGCGCAAGATCGTGCGACTGCGCTGGCGAAACCGACTCGGTCCGATCCAGATCGGCGGCCGGCTCGGCATCCCGGCCTCGACCGTGCACGCGGTACTCGTGCGCTGCCGGATCAACCGACTCTCGCGAATCGACCGGGTCACCGGTGAACCCCTGCGCCGCTACGAACACCAGCGGCCCGGCTCACTGATCCATGTCGATGTCACCAAGTTCGCCAACATCCCCGACGGTGGCGGCCACCGCTTCGTCGGCCGGCCACAGGGCGGAAAGAACGCCAGAGCCACGGCCCACCGCACCGGCGAACGAGGACGTCAATACAGGCCCAAAATCGGGACCGCATACGTGCACACCGTCATCGACGACTACTCCCGCGTGGCCTACGCCGAGATCCACACCGACGAAAAAGGCGCCACGGCCGTCGGCGTCCTTGAACGCGCGGTGGCCTGGTTCGCCGACCGAGGCGTCACCGTAGAGCGGGTGCTCTCCGACAACGGCTCGGCCTACATTTCTCACGATTGGCGCAAGGCCTGCACGAACCTAGGAATCACCCACAAGCGCACCCGGCCCTACCGGCCCCAGACCAACGGCAAGATCGAGCGATTCCACCGCACCCTCGGCGACGGCTGGGCCTACGCCCGCTTCTATGACTCCACCGAAGCCCGCAACTCACGACTACCGTCCTGGCTGCACTTCTACAATCACCACCGAGCCCACTCCGCCCTCGGAGGCCAGCCACCGGTCACCCGACTGACCAACCTCCCTGGACATCACA
>NZ_JBSHCV010000051.1:0-1008 GCF_053615975.1 Dietzia sp. NPDC055877
TGGGGTGGGGATAGGCCCCTCCCCCCGCCCTCGGGAAGCCCCCACGGCATAGGCGCTAGGGGTCCGCCTGAGTCTGGGGATTCCGGACTCAGGCGAGAAATGCAGTGGCCAAGTAGAATGGCAATAGAAGGCCCCGCGACGGCGGCAACCGTCCGGGGCTATGGCCGACTGTTAAGGAGTCGACATGGGTCAGCGTACCTGTGCGGGGTGTGGGGTTGAGATAGTTCCTGGTCTGCGGGAACGGAATCGTCGCAAGTGGTGCTCGGAGCGGTGCCGAGTTGCGGCATATCGTCGCCAGAATCCGGAGTACGTGGAGCGGCTATTGGCACGCTCTGCTGAACGTAGGGCTGCAGCGGCACTTGTCAGATCATTGGAGGTCCGCCCGTGTGCCGGGTGCGGGGAAGACATTGCGGCACCGGGGACGCGGAGGTACTGCAGTCCTTCATGCCGGAGCGCAGCTTACTGTCGTCGAAATGACTACTGGTCCCGCCCCGAAGTCAGAGAGCGGCGACGAGAGTTCTACTCCGACCCGGAGCGAAGGCGAAGGTATCGGGTGAAGGACCGTGCCCGAGAGTCGCGTCGGGAGGCTTTGGAGCGGATGGCCCCCAGTGTCGACTTCACAGCCGAAGCGTTGGCATCACGATTGTCGATGTTCGCTGGGTGTTGGATCTGCGGGTCTGTGCTCGACGAGTTCCATGTCGATCACGTGAAGCCACTCTCGAAGGGGGGCTGGCATTGCTTATCCAATCTGCGCCCATGTTGCCCCAGTTGCAACTTGCGCAAGGGAGCCAAGTGGCCCATCACTGAGTTCGTCACGTCCATTCGGACTGAATCGGTAGTCGCATCGTAGGGAGGTGGTTCCGGTGGCTGGACGCGGACCCGCACCTAAGGACCCCTCGAGGCTGGTTGGGCATGGAGCATCTCGCTCTCGGTCAAACGACATGCGGATTGTCGAGTCGGACCCGGTAGAGCAGCCGGAGTTACCGGAGTTGATGCCTGACGGTGAGC